>JAOACU010000146.1 GCA_026417715.1 Anaerolineae bacterium
CAATTCAGAGACGACCAGAAAATCGAGATGTTCGAGTGCGTCAACGACGTGATGCGTGTCGGGATCGCTCATCGCCACGTTCTCGCCGATGATCCACATCGCTTTGATTTTGCCTTCGTGCGCGCCGCGCATCATTTCCATAATCGTCAAGCCCGGCGTGGCGGGCAACTTGACACCCCACGCGTTCTCGAACTTTGCGCGCGCAGCATCATCGTTCACGCGTTGATAGCCGGTGAAAACGTTGGGCAGTCCACCCATATCACACGCGCCTTGCACGTTATTCTGCCCGCGCAAGGGGTCCACACCCGCGCCCGGCTTGCCGATGTTGCCAGTGACCATCGCAAGATTGGCAATCGCAAGGACGTTGTTGTGCCCAACGATGTGTTGTGTGATGCCCATCGCGTAGAAAATCGTGCTCGGTTTGTTCGTGGCGTAGAGACGCGCGGCGGTGTACAAATCGTCAACCGAAACGCCAGTAATCGCGCTAACGCGTTCAGGCGTGTACGTCTCAACAACTTTGCGCCATTCGTCGAAACCCTCCGTACGATTCGCAATAAAGTCCTTGTCTTCCCAACCTTCTTTCAAGACGATGTGCGCGAGGCCATTGAGAAGCGCAAGGTCTGTACCCGGACGCTGCCGCAAGTACACCGTCGCGATGTTTACGAGGTCAATCGCGCGCGGATCGGCAACGATGAGTTTTACCCCACGGCGCAAAACGGCTTGCCGCAGCATGGTGCCGAACACGGGATGCTGTTCGGTGGTGTTCGAGCCGATGATGAAGAGGCACTGGGCGTGCCCGGCGATATCGTCGAACGTGTTGGTCATGGCCCCGGAGCCAAACGCTGTCCCCAGACCGGAGACGGTGGGGCTGTGTCAGAGCCGCGCACAGTGGTCTATGTTGTTTGTCCCCATCACCGCGCGCGTGAATTTTTGAAAGAGATAGTTTTCTTCGTTGAGTGCGCGCGCAGACGCCAGAAATGCAAACGCATCGCCACGATGTTGCGCTAATTTTTCCACGACCAAGTCCAACGCCTCGTCCCACGATGCTTCGACGAACGTGCCGTTCTTCTTGATGAGCGGCTTGGTTAGGCGATCGGGATGATGAATGAACTCGTAGCCGTAGCGACCTTTGACGCACAATGCCATTCCGTTCACACCCGCATCGCGCGCAGAGGTGACTTTGACGACCCTGCCATCGCGCACGTTCAAATCGAATTGACAACCGACGCCGCAGTAGGGGCACGTGGTGCGAACTTTGGTGAACTGGTACGCGCGTCCTTTGCCGCGCGAAGGTTTATCGGTGAGCGCGCCGGTGGGGCAGTACGCCGCGCACGCGCCGCATTGCTCACACGCGGCTTCGAGCATCGTCACATCGGCGCCCGCGACGATTTTGTTGTTAAAGCCGCGATTGGCAACGCCCCACACGTAGCGTCCTTGCACTTCGGCGCACGCGCGCACGCAACGCGTGCAAAGAATGCACTTGTTGAAATCGGTGAAGATGAACGGATTCGGGTCGGCGCCTACGGGGTAACTGTGGCGTTTGCCTTTGTGTTGGGGCCACTCCACTTGGTATTCGTACACGGCGTCTTGCAATTCGCATCCGCCGTCGGCTTCGCAAATCATACAATCGTTGGGATGATCGGTCAGTAGCATCTCCAACACAAACTTGCGTTCTTCGATGATGCGCGGCGTGTGCGTGTGCACGACCATTCCATCGGCAACGGGCAAGGTGCACGATGCAACGAGTCCGCGCATTTTTTCGACTTCGACGACGCACAAACGGCACGCGCCAACCGGCGAAAGATCGGCGTGATAGCACAAGGTTGGAATGCGAATACCGTTTGCGCGCGCAACCTCGAGGACCGTTTGTCCTTCGCGTGCTTGAATTGTTTTTCCGTCAATCGTTAGGGTTATGGGCATTGACAAGCCTCCCAGTGATTCAGTGTTCAGTATTCAGTGTTCAGTATTCAGTGTTCAGTTGAGACAGTTGGACAGTGAGACAGTTTCACTCACGCCGCCACTGGTAACGCGCGTTGCGCTTTGACGCGCGGCTCACCGCGCATTGTGCACACACCGACGGCACACGTGCGCGCGTCGGCGTGCGCGATGAATTCGTCGCGGAAAAAGCGCAAGCCGGTGAGAATCGGCACAGCGGCGGCTTGCCCCAAACCACAGAACGACGCCACTTGCATCTGCGTCGCAATGCGTTCGAGTCGCGCAAGGTCATCCACGTTTGCGCGCGCGTCCTTTAGGCGTTCGAGAATTTCCACCGCGCGCACAGTGCCCAGACGACACGGCACGCACTTGCCACAACTTTCGCGCGCAAAGAAGCGCATCAAGACGTGCGCGAGATCAACGACACACGTATCGTCGCCGCAAATCAACAGCGCGCCCGAACCCAAGCCCGCGCCGCGCGCGGCAAGTTCGGCATAGTCCATCGGCACGTCGAGAAACGATGCATCAATGATCGCGCCCGATGTGCCACCCGTCTGCGCGAGTTTGAATTTCTTGCCGAGTTTCATTCCGCCGCCGTACACTTCGATCACCGTGCGCAACGTCGTACCCATCGGCACTTCGATCAAGCCGGTCACGTTCACGTCACCGAGCATCGTGTACACTTTGGTGCCCGGACATTTCGCTGTGCCCAGCGTGCGATACCACGCCGCGCCCTTGCGAATGATCGGCGGTAAATTCGCAAGCGATTCGACGTTGTTGACAGCAGTGGGATAACCCCACAAACCGTATGTCGTCGGATACGGTGGGCGGATGCGCGGTTCGCCGCGTTTACCTTCCAACGATTCGATGAGCGCGGTCTCTTCACCGCAGATGTACGCGCCCGCGCCCGAATGAATGTGAATGTCGAATGAAAAATCGGTGCCGAAAATTTTATCGCCGAGCAAACCGAGCGCGCGCGCTTGTGCGATTGCCTTTTCGAGTCGTTCGCGCGCTTGGACGTACTCACCGCGCAGATACACGTACCCTTCACGCGCGCCAATCGCGTACCCCGAAATCATCATCCCTTCGATGATCGAATGCGGATCACCTTCGATGATGAGGCGGTCTTTGAATGTGCCTGGCTCCGATTCATCGGCGTTGCACAGCACAAATTTTCGCTCACTGCGCGTCTCGGCAACGATTTTCAACTTGAGTCCGACTGGGAAACCCGCCCCACCGCGACCTTGCACACCCGCGTCAATGATTTCTTGCACCACTTGCGCGGGCGTCATCTGCGTCAATGCTTTGCCGAGCGCGGTGTAACCATCGTGCGCGATGTAATCTTCGATGTATTCGGGGTTGATGATACCCGCGCGCGCAAGGACGACGCGTTGTTGCGCAAAGAGCGCGCCTTCGCGCGCCGGCACACGCACAATCGCGCCCGTGAGCGGTTTGGTCGTAACGCGTAACGCGTCTACGATGCGTCCTTTGTAAAGGTGCTCGGAAACAATCAGCGGTACATCGTTAGGCGTGATGGGCGCGTAGATGACGCCTTCGGGATAAACGATGGCGGCTGGAAGTTGCGCGGGTGGCACGCGCAAATCGCCGGTGAAAGCGACCGCAACTTCATCGGTCAGTGCGTAAAACGCAAGTTCCGCATCGAACGCGGATTTGATTGGTTCCGCGCCACGTGCTAGCGAAATGGGATCACCTGAAATGAGAATGTGTGAACGGTGAGGCATTGTGCCTCCAGATTGTTATGAACCAATGATGCTCGTTGTCATTCTGAGCGACCGAAGGGAGCGAAGAATCTCTCAAAGAACGTTGCGAGACGCTTCGCTGCGCTCAGCGTGACACAATCGCCCTAGTCGCTTTACTCAAAGCACCGTTGGTTTTCTAGGCATTGCGGTTCTCCTCGTTTTACAAACTTTTTACTCTAACGGCGGATGCAATCCTGCCCGAATCCAAATACGGCGCGCTGAGACCAACCACTCATTATTCAAACGCAGTGCCTCTACAGTTGCGCGTCCAACTGCTGTACGACCAATGATCCGAAGACCGTCATCACTCCATACAAAATGCCGATGCCACTCTTGAACACAAGGATTGAACAACGGAACCATCTCACTTGTTTGCGGATCCAGCGCACTGGTTCGTGCACCTTTGAACTCGTTGCACCGATAACACGCCAAAGCGAGATTTTCGAGTGCCGTGATGCCGCCAGCACTTTGCGGAATCACGTGATCCACCACCATCGGCATACCCACGATTTCAGGGCTACGACAGTAACTACACCGATGCCCAGCGCGTTCCGCTACCTGACGCCGCAAACGTGCCGAGATAGTTTTACGCCGCGACATTCTTGGTTGGCTCACTCAAGGTGGGCAAGGTATAACCACGCCATTTCAACAAGGCAAGTGCAAACGATTTTCGCAAAACGTGACGATCGAGTTCAGCGCGCGATTTTTCCAACTCGCTTTGTTCACGTGCGCTCAAAGTGCCTGCCGTATTTTTTCGTAACAGACGTTGATGGCGTCGCCATTGTTGAGGAGCGACAGAACTGCGCGCGATTGCCCACAGCGCGTCGTCGTCAAGTTTCAGCAACGCGCGCAATTCTGCACGCATACTAGGAGGAACATCCTCTAACAACGGAGGCAGGTTACCGCGAATCGTTTGCAAGAGCACTGTATCCAGCGATTGACGTGTAACCTCGGCGACGCGTTCCAAACGCCGATACAGCGCGCTAGGCAATTTGACTTTTACCGTTTGCACAGCCATCGTTCTCTTCTTTCGGTTACAGGTTACAGGTTTCAGGTTACAAGTTCAAGGTTCGCTGTCCTACTATCTCACTGTCTCACTGTCCCACTGTCTTACTGTCCCACTGCTTACAACTTCCCCGTCAACTTACCCCACAACACACGCTTTTTGATTTCTTGAATCCCAAACGTAATCGGAATTTTCTTGGGGCACTCTTCCGTGCAGTTGAAAATCGTGTGACAACGGAACACGCCATCTTCGCGCGCCGCAATCTTCAAGCGTTCGATTGCGCCTTCGTCGCGCGAATCGGCAATGAAACGATACATCTTTGCCAGCGCGGCGGGTCCCAGATACTCTTTGTCCCACCACGCTGTCGAGCACGAGGTATGACAGCACGCGCAGAGGATGCAATCAATGAACTCGTCAATCTTTTTGCGATCCTCTGGCGATTGCAGACGTTCTTTTTCGGGTGGTGCTTTGAGCGCAATGAGATACGGACGCACGCGCTCGTACTTGTCCCAGAACGTCGTCATATCCACGACCAAATCCTTGAGCACGGGCAAGTGTGGCAGCGGCTCGATGACCACTTCGTTGCCAAGTGGCGCAAGTTGTGTTTCGCACGCAAGGCGGTTCATCCCGTTGATGTGCATTCCACAACTGCCACACACCGCGCTACGACACGACGCGCGAAACGCGAGCGTCTTGTCCACATTTTCGAGAATGTGGTACAGCGCCATCAACACCGTCAATCCCGGTGTCAATTCAATTTGATAGTTTTGGTATCGCGGTGCCGTATCCAAGTCAGGATCGCGGCGATAGATTCTGAGTGTGATTGTTTGGCTCATCGTCATTCTCCTGATAGGGGTCAGGGGGCAGGAGTCAGGGGTCAGGAATCAGGGTACGGGGTTCGATTTTCTGACCCAGCGGGTTCGCACCGTTACGAATCGCCCACGTGATAGGGTCAGGAATCAGGGTACGGGATTCGATTTTCTGACCTCTGACCCCTGTACCCTATCCCCTAGTATTTTCGCTCCTCCGGCTGCCACTTGGTAATCGTCACGGGTTTGTAGTCCAAGCGCGCGCCGTCGGGCGTGTAGTAGGCAAGCGTGTGTTTCAGCCAGTTGGCATCGTCGCGCGTTTTGAAATCGAGGCGGGAATGCGCGCCGCGCGATTCTTTGCGCGCAAGCGCGCCGACGGCTGTCGCCTCGGCGATGTCTAGCATCCCGCCGAGTTCGATGGTGCGCAGCAAATCGAGATTGAACTTGCGATGCTTGGCGTCAACGCCAATGTTGCGATATCGCGCGCGCAATTCGCGCAGCGTGGCAACCGCTTCGGTCATTCCTTTTTCGTCGCGGAAAATGCCGACTTGGTCGGTCATTGTGTCTTGCATTGCATCGCGCAAGGTCACGAGTCGTTCCTTGCCTTCCGATTTCAAAAGTGCTTCCACTTCCGCGCTGGTTTTCTTGAGCGCGTCGTTCACGACCGCTTCTTTGGGTGCGGAGGTAACGTTGCGCGCGTACTGCGCGGCAGCGACACCAGCCCGCTGTCCCATCACGACACATTCGAGCAGACTGTTGCCACCCAGACGATTTGCGCCGTGCACACTCACGCACGCGCATTCACCCGCCGCGAACACGCCAGGCAAAATCGTGGCGCCATCTTTGTCTGTGTCAATGCCACCCATAATGAAATGTTGCCCGGGTTGAATCGGAATTGGTTTTTCGATTGGATCAATCCCCAAGAAACTCAGGCAAATGTCGCGAATGCCGGGCAATCGCTCCAAAATTTTCTCGCGCCCCAAGTGACGCAAATCGAGATAGACACTACCGCCGCCATCGGGCAAGCCGCGCCCTTCGTTGATTTCGATCTGAATCGAACGCGAGACAATATCACGCGGCGCGAGTTCCATCGCTTTGGGCGCATAGCGTTGCATAAAACGTTCGCCATCTTTGTTGATGAGATAACCACCTTCGCCGCGCGCACCTTCGGTCATCAAAATATTCGTGCCGATGATCGTTGTCGGATGGAATTGCACAAACTCCATATCCTTGAGCGGAATGCCCGCGCGATAGGCAACCGCCATCGCAAAGCCAGTAGATTGCATCGCGTTCGAGGTGCGCTTGTAAACGCGCCCTGAACCACCCGTTGCAAAGATGACTGCGTCCGCCGCAAACGCGCCGAGTTCACCGGTCTGCAAGTTGAGCGCGACGAGTCCGTGATTGCGCGCACCATCACTCGCCAGCGCAAGGATCGCCCACTCGTTGTACACTTTGACGTGATGCTTGACCGCTTGCTCGTTAAGCGTGTGCAGAATGTAAAGCCCGGTTTTATCGGCGGCGTAGCACGTGCGCGGATAGCCCGCGCCACCAAAGGGTCGTTGCGCGATTTTGCCTTCGGGTGTGCGACTGAATGGCACGCCCCAGTGTTCCAGTTCGTAGATGCGCGTCACTCCCTCGGTCGTCAGAATCTCCGCCGCGTCTTGATCGGCGAGATAGTCCGCGCCTTTGACTGTATCGTACGCGTGTTTAGCGGGCGAATCGTCTTTGCATTCTTCCATATTCGCCAGCGCGGCGTTGACGCCACCTTGCGCCGCGCCTGGATGCGAACGAACAGGATACAACAACGACAACACCGCCACGACCACGCCGAGCATCGCGCACTC
>JAOACU010000147.1 GCA_026417715.1 Anaerolineae bacterium
GTGTTATCTGCACCAAAGATGCGTTTTCGATCTCGAATCAGCGCGAATGCCGTTGTGCCTGTTTCAGCATTGTAAAACGCATCCACGAATTCACCTGAGATCAGTGGGACACGAATCGTTTCTGAGGTGGGAGTCAATCTACGAATCAAAGGGACACCGCACAAGGAAGATTCGTAGGCAGTCTGAAACACGATCCGCTCAAACTCGTCCAGTGTCATAGTAACTCATCCAACATTTGGCGATACTTCTTCTCGTCTTCAACTGCTGTTTCCCATTCCCAATAATCGTGCTCAACTTCGTACGAGTATTTGTTGGGAATGGTATCTGCATTCCAGGCTTGCTTGAACTCGGTAAACTGCATTCCATAACGCGATTCAAAGTCTCTAATCCGCTCCTCGACTTCCTTTAACTTTAATCGCAACAGATCTTTGGTTGCCAACTCGAGAGCAACATCGGTACGATGCTCTCCCGTAAGGCGTGCAAGGATATGATGAAGTGGTTTGGAAATCGTGATTTGTAGCATCGGTCCTCCTACTGGCACACAAGCACTTTATTTCACCACCACCAACACTTGCCCTTGTTCCACCGCATCGCCGGCTTTGACGCGCACCTCGCGCACCACGCCTGCGCGCGGTGTACGCAGTTCGTTCTCCATCTTCATCGCTTCCAGAATCACCACACCTTGCCGCGCCGTCACCGTATCGCCCACTTTGACGTTGACACCGCGTACAAGACCGGGCATCGGTGCTTTGATGATCGCTTCGCCACTCGACGCCGCTTGTTTGCCTTCGACTTTTGCCATCTTGCGCGTGCGTTCGTCTTGCACGACGACCACGTTCAGTTCGCCGCCAATCAGGATACGATACTCGTCGCCGTTACGATCCACGAGCGCTTCCCACGAGTTGTTATCGAGGAGTAACGAGTACTGCGCGTTGCCATCAACCAAACGCAAGTCCACCTTGTAAGTTTTGCCATCTACGATCACGGTATTGTCCGAACCGACTTCAATTTCGTACGTTTGGTCGTTGATGATCGCTGTGTATTTCATCGCAAGCCCTCCCACACGACAAAACGTTTCCAGCCGCCGCGCGCGCTAGACGTTGGAGGCGGAATGCTAAGCGCGTGTTGGCGTCGCTCGTGTGTAATGAGTGCCGCGATGATCGCCGCCACGCGCGCGTGTTCTTCCGAACCGCCTGGCTCCAGGGTGAAACGCTCGTCGAGAAATGTTGTATCGAATACGCCACCGATGAAACTGGTGCTTTGGAACAAACGCTGATGAAACGGAATCGAAGTCGCGACGCCGAGAATCTTGTATTCGCTGAGCGCGCGTTTCATTCGCATAATCGCAGTCGCGCGATCAGGTCCCCACACGCACAACTTGGCGATGAGCGGATCGTAATGCAAGGGGACTTCAAACCCCTCGAACAGCGCGCTTTCTAGTCGCACGCCCGGTCCGGTCGGTTCATGCAAACTGATGATTTTGCCGGTCGAAGGCAAAAAGCCGTTGTAGGCGTCTTCGGCGGTGATGCGACATTCGATTGCCCAACCGCGCGGGCGAATGTCATCTTGCTGATAACTCAACGGGCGTCCCGAGGCGATGCGCAATTGTTCTTTCACAATGTCCACGCCGGTCACGAGTTCGGTGACAGGATGTTCCACTTGCAAGCGCGTGTTCATTTCGAGGAAATAGAAATTGCGATCCTTATCGAGCAAGAACTCGATGGTGCCGGCGTTCACGTACCCTGCGGCTTTAGCCGCCGCGACGGCGGCGCGTCCCATCTTGTCGCGCAATTCATCATCGAGCGCGACCGATGGTGCCTCTTCGACCATCTTTTGGTGACGACGTTGAATCGAACATTCGCGCTCGCCCAGATGAATCACATTGCCGCGCGCATCGGCGAGAATCTGAAACTCGATGTGACGCGCGGGTTTGATGATGCGTTCGAGGTACACCGTACCATCGCCGAATGCCGATTCGGCTTCGCTACGCGCGCGCGCGATCGCGCTCGGCAAATCTTCGCTGCGTTCGACACGACGCATCCCTTTGCCGCCACCGCCCGCCGCGGCTTTGACAAAGAGCGGAAAACCGACTTGGTTTGCCGCCGCGAGCATTTCATCATCGCGCAGCGGCTCGTACGTGCCAGGGACGACCGGCACACCTTGCTTCGAGACGGTGAGGCGCGCTTGAATCTTGTCGCCCATCGCTTGCATCGCTTCGGGCGGCGGACCGACGAAGATGATGCCGGCTTCGGCGCACGCGCGCGCAAACTGATCGTTTTCGGCAAGAAAGCCATAGCCGGGGTGAATCGCTTCGGCGCGCGAGCGGATGGCAACATCAATGATGCGATCAATCCGCAAGTACGACTCGCGCGCCGGCGCCGGACCGATGCAGTACGCTTCGTCGGCATAGCGTACGTGCAACGCATTGCGATCCACTTCGGAGTACACGGCGACGGTTTGGAGACCCAGTTCGCGGCAGGCGCGTATCACGCGCACCGCAATTTCGCCACGATTGGCAATGAGGACTTTTTTGAACATAGGGACTCGTCCTTTTGCAGGTTTAAGGTTTCAGGTTTGAGGTTTCGGGTTGCAGGTTTGCGGTTACAGGTTGCAGGTTCAAAGTTGGTTTCTAGCGCAAACTATATTGCAGAACGATGTGTTCACCGTTACGTTTGTGTGAGATAATCGTGTAAAGTAACCTGATCTTGTTTCTACCATCATCAAGTAATATGAATGTTTGTCCGTTCTCGTGCAATACCCGAGTCTTATAGCCCTCTTTGACAAATTCTCTTTGTAGCCACACCTCGTCACAGCCATTTTCTCGTTTGATCACCAGATTGACTGTGCGTGAGCGGATTTCAGGATAAGCGTGTATTTTGGCTTCCTCGTGCACTTCTGCCATCAAACGTAGACGTGGTTTGATGGATGCTTTTTCGATTTCCCTTGAGCGTGCAATTTCTGCTTGTTCTAAACCTGCCAGCAACTCGACGATGTGAGAACGATCGGTCGAGGAGACTCCAGCGGCAACAAGAACCTGATCCCAGACTCTTTCCAGTACACTTTCCTTTGGCAGTGTCTCGAAGAACGAACCCTCAACAAGCGAGATTTTCACCTTGTCTTGCTTTTTTGATTGGGTGCGTATCAGATAGAAGCAGGAACGCGATGCCGATAGATAGCCTTGGTCAACCGACAAAGGAAAGTCATACAACCGCGCGGCATTCAAAACGAGATTTCTTTTTGAAATGCGTTTGACATCATTTAACGATTTAAAACGCGTGGGCATAGTTGAATTGAAGGAAGCAATCCTATCACCTTTCGAGTCCTTTAATTCGATCAAAGCACCATTCCCAAATGTTGCATTGGCATCAAGCCCTAGCAGGAAATCTGGAAAGACTCCAGAATCCTTCTCCCATTGCTTTCCAAACCACTTGCCGACAATATCCGAGCCCTGCTGTCGCAACATCTTCATGGTTTGCACTCTTTTGACAAGCGCAGAATCTTGATCTTTCAAGGCGTCCAAGCGTTTATCTGGAATCGCGCCTAATCGTTGCGCAAGTTCCTCGGCTTCCTCCCGAACTAACCAACTCAATGTTCTGCGATTACCAATGTAAGAGAATCGTTTGGCACTGGCAGCAATTTCATCCAGACCATTACTTGTAGCGCTTTGCGGATTTAGATCAAGTGTACGAACAATCGAAGCAAAGAATCTAAGCACGCCCATGCTTGTACCTCTGCTTGGTTTCAAGTAATGCGATTTGCCGTTGTCGCGGTATGGGTATAGACACAGTGCCTTGCCAAATTTGTTCCAAACCTGGAGTGAAGCGATAGTATTCGCGCAGAGGAATAACAGAATCGGCCTCACGTCGTATCTTCAAACGTTTTTGAATTAACGCCACATTTTTAGGATCAATCTCAATTCCTACCGAAGGTCGTCCAATCTGTTCAGCGACAACGAGCGTGGTACCTGTCCCAGCAAAGGGATCGAGCACCAAGTCACCGGGCATCGTTGAGGAGAGAATAATTCGCAGCAACAAGGCCACCGGGGATTGCTGTTTGTGCACGCGCTCGCCATTGGCATCGCGCAGTGCTTCATCACCGGCAAAGTAACCCGATGTTAGTTCACGAATGTCGTCCCACACATCCGTGACAAAGACACCGTCTTCGCGCCCATAACGATATTCGGGACGCAGCGGTAAATCAATTCGCAGACGATTAAACACGCGCGGGCGTTTGCCTTTCGTGGCAAACGCAATGACTTGATATTGCTTACCAAAGCGAATCGTGTTTGGTACTGCCGACGTACGCTTTGTCCAAATGATCAGGTTTTGTAACGTCCACCCTGTCTCGCGCAAACATCGTAAAACGGCTTCGGTATTTTTCTCGCGCTGCATAAAGTAGATAGCGCCACCCTCTACCGTCAATTCGCGCACACGCGTACAGACGGTTTGCATCATCAACCAGTACTCGTGTTCGGGCAAACTATCGTCAAAGTAATCGTACTCTTTCCCCTGATTAAAAGGTGGATCGAGAAAGGTCAAACAAACCTCAGGGTCGAGTCCTTCTTGGCGAAAAATATCAGGTTTTAATTTCTCTAGGCAATCGCCATGAATTATTTTCGCCATCACCTTGACTTACTCCGTACCTTACGAATCCAATTCTCAAGGTTCCATTCTTCGCGTGTATTCGACCATTCTCCCAATCGGCGATCTTCATCTAAAGTGGCTTCAATCTGTTTGAGCATATGTTTGTTGCGAAATATTTGACCTGCTACCACGTGAAAATGCTCAACCTCCAACCGCGAAGCCCACCAACTGGATTCTTCATTACGCGGATCATCTTCGTCCAAATTAAACTCAGAGACAATGCCATTGAGATTGTTGATGTGCGAGCGTCTCCCTGAACGAGGGTCAATTGCTGTAATTGTAAAGGTAAACCCGCGTGTTGTGGGGCTACTTTCGACCTCAAAAAGGTATCTGTTACCGATATAGCGCTTGAGTCTCCTTGATCGCTTCATTTTTTACCCCAACCCACAATAACCCAAATTCGCGTTGACGTCAAGACGTCGGAATTGGATTAAAGATGTATGATTTGACCGCGACACGTTCTACGGATACAATGTGTTTGTTCGTCCATTCCCCTCTGTGAGGTGCCTCGATGAAACTCGATTATGGCAAAACGGCGATTCTGGGTTTTGGCTTTTTTGGCGTCAGTATCATCTGGTCTATCTACAACTCGTACGTGCCGGTTTTCCTCGAACGCGATTTTCTGCTCAGCGCGACGCTCGTTGGCTTTGTGATGACCCTCGATAACATTGCCGCGCTGATTATTCAACCTTGGATCGGCGCGTTGAGTGATCGCACGCGAACACGCTGGGGACGTCGAATGCCCTACATCATCACCGGCGCGCCGATTGCGGCACTCGCGTTCGCGTTGATTCCATTCGCCACCGTGTTGCCGCTGTTTATGCTGACGATTATCGTAATGCTTCTTGCGATGGCAATCTTTCGCACGCCGGTCATCGCACTAATGCCCGATATTACGCCATCGCCGTTGCGTAGCAAGGCGAATGGCGTCATCAACCTGATGGGCGGCATCGGTGCGATTTTAGCGTTCTTCGTTGGCGCGCGTTTGTACGATATGGGACGCGGCGTACCCTTTATTGCGACTGCCATCGTGCTTTTGATTGCTGTTGCCATCGTCGTTTGGCGCATCAAGGAACCGCGCGAAATCACTGAACCTCCCGCTGCCGAAGCCGGTGTGTTGACCAACTTGCGCCTCATCCTTGCCGCGCGCGACAAGAGCGCGCTACTCATTCTCCTTGCCATCTTCGCGTGGTTCGTCGGTTACAACGTTGTCGAAACGTTCTTCACGCTCTACGGTGTCAATGTGTTGAACATCAAAGAAAGCGCGGCAAGTTTGACGCTCGGTTTCCTCGCCGTGACATTCGTGCTCTTTGCCGTACCGAGTGGTTTCATCGCAACCAAGTACGGACGCAAAGTGACGATCCTTTCGGGCATTGCGTTGATGTTTGCCTTGCTCACGTTGATTCGCGTACTCGGACCCAGCGTGTTGATGCTAACACTCTTTAGCATCGCTGGCTTGGCATTCACCGTTCTGCATTTGATAATGATGCTGGCAGGAGTCGCTTGGGCTCTTATAAACATCAATAGTCTGCCGATGGTCGTGGACATTGCGCCGCAAGACCGCATCGGCACATACACGGGGCTGTACTATTTCGCTTCGACACTCGCGGCGATACTTGGACCTTGGCTGGGCGGCGCGCTGGTGGATATGACGGGACGCGATTACACGATGATCTTTCTCGTCGCGCCGATAGCGTTTGCGTGCGCGTTCTTGTTTATGCTCGGCGTTACGCGCGGCGAACGCGCCGAAGCGTGAGAACGGAGTGTGCTATGGGTGTGCTTGCTCGATTGAAACGCGTCCCGCGTCGCGCGTGGATTGCCATCGGCATCATTGCGATTCTCGCGTTAGGTCTTTGGGGTGTTGGGTCTTGGTACACTCCTGCTCCGCGTTCCATCGCGGTCGTGCGTCGTGGTGATATTAGTGCGGCGGTGAATGCCACTGGCAAAGTGCGCGCCAAAAAAGTCGCGCGCTTGTCGTTGCCAATGTCGGGCATCGTGCAAAGCATCGTCAAGGTGGAAGGCGACGCGGTCAATCCCGGCGACGTGATTTTGTTTCTGCGCGCCGAAGAGATTGCGCGACGTGTCCGCCAAGCCGAGTTGAACTTGAACTCGCGTCAACTCGATTTGGCGCGTGCCAAGTCCGCGCCGCGCGATGAAGACATCGAGATTGCGCGCGCAAACTTGCGCAAAGCGACACTCGCGCTCGCCGCCGCCGAAGCCGCTTACAATGCCAACCCCACCGCGCAAAACGACGCCGCGCGCGAAATCGCGCGCGCCGACCTTGACATCGCGCGCGCGAATTTCAATCGCGTAACGAATGGTGCCTCGAAAGAAGAAATCGAAGCGTTGCAAAACGCGGTGACGAACGCGCAGTTAGAGTTGGAGAACGCGCGCGCCGCGCTCGCGCAAACGCGGTTGACTGCGCCGTTTACCGCGACCGTGACGGAAATCGGTGTGCGTGAGGGAGAATTGGTGGGAGGATACACGCCGCTCGCGACGATTGCCGATTTGAACGCACTCGAAATCGTCGCTGAGATTGACGAGATTGATGTCGCGAACGTCAAGGTGGGGCAAAAAGTCGAAGTGCGCCTCGACGCGTTTCCGGGTGAACGCTTTGCTGGCATTCTCACGCGACTTTTTCCTGCGGCGTCCACTCAGCGTGGGAGCACCGTGTACACCTGTCTCTTATACACATCTCCGAGCCCACG
>JAOACU010000148.1 GCA_026417715.1 Anaerolineae bacterium
TCGTCCATTAACAGGACTTGACGCTTGCTCTCTTTGCGCGCATGCCAATCGCCGTCTAGCCCCAGGTCGGTGATTGCGTTCACCGATTGCCGGGCTTGCATCGGCACCCCTTTGCCCGGCGCGATCTGTAAGGCAACAATCGTTCCACGCATCTTGGTCCCTCCTCTACGAGTGAATCATTTTGTTCCAACGTACACCGCCATCGTCCCCAACATCAGCCAGCGAAAAAATACGTTGCGAAAACCTACCCCGCGCATCAATTCGACAACTTGTTCCGGCGGATAAAACTCGCGCACCGATTGCGGCAAATAGCGATAGGCGTCTGGCTGTCCGCTCAACCAACCACCGAGGCGTGGCATCAAATGATCGAAATAAATTCCAAAAATATTCTTCCAAACGGGCAGGCGCGGCGAGGTGATTTCCAAACTCACCGCGCGTCCACCCGGTTTCAGCACGCGGTACATTTCGGCGAAGGCGGCGCGCACATCGGCAACGTTGCGCAAGACAAAACCATTCACCGCACAATCGAACAGATTGTCCGGCAAGGGCAAGTGAAGCATATCGCCTTGCGTAAAAATCACCCCATTGCGATATTTGGTTTGCCCCAGCCGCATCATCTCCATCGCAAAATCAATACCGATGACACGACACGTCGGTTCAATCTCGCGCAAGGCGGCGGCAAAATCGCCGGTGCCGGTCGCTAAATCGAGGGCGAGACCATCGCGCGGTGGACGCGCCAGACGCGCGGCGGCACGGCGACAGCGTTGATGTTGCCCCAACGTCATCACCGCGTTCATCAAATCATAGCGCGGTGCAATGCGATCGAACATTGCACGAACAAAAGTGGCTTTTTCTTCGGAGAGCATTGGCGATTGCAGATTGCAGATTGCAGATTTCGTTTTGCAATCTGCAATCTAAAATCTAAAATCTGAAATCACTTGACAAAGAGATACGGACACAACTTGCGCTCAAGAAAATCTACGACAAAATACAGCGCGAGACCCAGGATGCTCATCGCGACGATGCCTGCGTACATTTCGACGTAGGCGATGCGTTGGAATGTGTCCACGATGACGTAATAGCCCAAGCCCGCGCTGGTCGCGAACGATTCGGTGAAGAAGAGCACGGCAATCGCTGTGCCGATGCTCACGCGCACAGCCGTCAAGACCGCCGGCAACGTCGCGGGCAAATAGACAAAACGCAAGAGCGCGCGTCGTCCTGCGCCCAACGAACGCACCGAGTACAACAGTTCGGGACGAATCGAGGCACTCGCGTCACGGACGACGACGAGGACTTGGAAGAACAGAATCAAAAAGATGATCGCTATTTTCGACGCGTCGCCAATTCCTAAAAACAAAATCACAATTGGAAGAAACACGATTTTGGGAATCGGATAGGTGAGGTAGATTACTGGCGCAAAGAAACGATTGACGCGCGGATACTGCCCCAGCACTAGACCTGCTGGTGTAGCCACGATCACCGCTAGCGCGATACTTGCCACCACGCGCCACGCGCTCACGACAAAATGCCACGCTAATCCGCGTGGCACTTGGACAAAGAGCGCGTCCAACACCTCCAGCGGCGTCGGTAAAATATCGCGATTGAGAATCACGGCAACGATCTGCCACGCCACGCCAAGCATCAGCGCGGCAAGTAAAACGTCTCGACGTTTCATCTTGGTTAAAGTATTCAGTATTCAAGTGTTCAGTGTTCAGTCACACTGAATACCGAACACCGAATACTGAATACTGAACACTGAATACTGAACACTAAACACTCGGAGGCACGATGCTCTACGGCACAAGCGGCAAAATTCTCCGCGTTGATCTGACGAATCGAACAACGCGCGTGGAAACTTTTGACGAAGAATTTTATCGCCTCTATCCTGGCGGCAAAGCCCTTGCGGCATACATTTTGCTGCGCGAACTGCCGCGCGGCACCGAACCGTTCGATCCTGCCAACATTTTGATTTTTGCGAACGGTGTGTTGACGGGCGCGCCGTTTTCGACCGCGACGCGTTTCAGCGCGGTGGCGCGTTCACCGCTCACGTACGCGTACGGCGAATCGGAAGCGGCGGGCTATTGGGGTCCCGAACTCAAAAACGCCGGCTGGGAAGCCATCGTCATCACAGGACGCGCGTCATCGCCCGTGTATCTCTGGATTCACAACGATCACGTCGAGATTCGCGACGCGCGACACTTGTGGGGACGCGAACCACTTGAAGTGCAAGAGACGATTCGCGCGGAACTGGGCGATAAACTGATTCGCGTTCTGCAAATCGGCATTGGCGGCGAAAACTTGGTACGTTTTGCTGGGATGACGAACGAACTACGTCACTTTGCCGCGCGCGCCGGCATCGGCGCGGTGATGGGCTCGAAGAATTTGCGCGCGGTGGCTGTGCGTGGTACGGGACGTTACGCAGATTTTGCATACGACGCGAAAGGTGTCGGCGCGCTCGGTCCTGTGCTTGCCAAGCGCGTCAAGGAACATCCGCAAGCATGGGATTTGCAACACAAGGGCACGCCCGGCTTGATTGATACCTTGAACGCCGCCGGCATTTTGCCCACGCGCAACTTTCATCAAGGCGCGTTCGAGCAAGTGGATGAAATCAAGTGGGAGGCGTACGAAAAACAACTCTTGACTGCGCGCCGCAGTTGCTACGCGTGCGCCGTGCGTTGCAAGCGCGAAGTCAAGGTGGAAGATCGTTATCAAGTGAGTGATGCGTACGGCGGACCCGAATACGAATCGGTGGATAGTTTTGGTCCCAACTGCGCCATCAGCGATTTGCAGGCAATCGCCAAAGCAAACGAGTTGTGTAATCGCTATGTGCTCGATACGATTTCGTGCGGCTCGACGATTGCGTTCGCGATGGAATGCTTTGAGCATGGTCTCATCGGTTTGAAAGAGACCGGTGGCATCGAATTGCGATTCGGCAATGCGGAGGCGATGCTCAAGATGATCGAAATGATCGCGCGGCGCGAAGGCATCGGCAATTTGTTGGCAGAAGGTACGCGACGCGCGGCAAAAGTGATTGGTGGCGATGCGAAATTTTTTGCGATGCACGTCAAAGGACAAGAGTTGCCGATGCACGACCCGCGCGGCAAAGTGGGTGTGGGCTTGGGTTACGCCATCAACGAAGCCGGCGCCGATCATCTCACATCGGTTCACGATCCGATGATTGCGAATCCCGATTCGGTGGGGTTCAAGGGCGCCGCGCCACTTGGCATCGAGCCAGTACCGCCGCGCGAAATCAGCGCGCGCAAAGCACGCAACTATTACATCGTCGAAAACTGGGTGAGCGCGGAAAAAGTGACGGGGATGTGTTTCTTTGGTCCCGCGCCGCGTTCGTTCATCCAGATTGATGAACTCGTCAACGCGCTACGCGCGGCAACGGGTTGGGACATTACCTTGCAAGAAGTGCTCCGCATCGGCGAACGCGCAACGAACTTGGCGCGCGCGTTCAATGTGCGCGAAGGATTTTCGCGCAAAGACGATGTGTTACCCGAACGTTTGCATCAACCACTCGAAAGTGGTGCGCTCACTGGCGTTGCGATTCCCAAAGCCGAGTTCGAGGAAATGCTCACCGAATTGTATCGGCTCAAGGGTTGGGACCCGCAAACCACAATGCCTTCGCGCGAAAAATTGCGCGAACTGGGAATCGAGTGGGTGGCGGATATGTTGGAGAAGACGAAGGACGGATGACGGAGGACGGATGATTTTCGATTTTTGATTTGCGATTTGCGATTGATGACGCGGAATACAGATTTCCGTCCACTAAAATTTTTCTTTGTGTCCTTCGTGCCCTTCGTGGAGAAAAAAGTTGCTGACAATCTAAAATCGGCAATCGGCAATCGAAAATCATCCGTCTTTCGTCTTTGGACGAACTATGCATCTCCATTTGGCTGGACATCTAGCGTGGTACGATACCCAAAAACGCTCGCGCCTCTTAATTCAACTGGCACAACCGATGGTGTTGGGTGATCTCTTGCGCGATCTAGGCATTCCGATTGCTGAAATCGCTGTGGCAACGGTGAACGGCGAAGCGGTGGATGTGGAAACCGCGCGCGTGTCGAACACCGATCGCGTCGAGTTGTTTCCGCCGGTGGGAGGAGGCAAGTAAATCGCGTTGAAAAACCGTCTCGTGTTGCTCCTCGTCTTCCTCTGCGGTTTTGCCGTGATGGGCGTCGAGATGGCGGCGTCGCGTCTCTTGCGTCCGTTCTTCGGCGACTCGATTTTGATTTGGGCAAACATCATCGGTTTGATTCTGATTTACCTCACACTCGGCTACTATCTTGGCGGACGTTGGGCAGATCGCGATCCGCGCGCCGTGACGTTGTATCGCATCATCGCAATTGCCGGATTTGCGATTGGTATTTTGCCATACATTGCGCGTCCGTTTCTCCACCTTGCGATTCCCGCGCTGCAACGCTTCGACGCTGGACTCGGTTTCGTTTCGTTCGTCGGCACGCTCGTACTCTTTGTTGTTCCCGTCACCTTGCTCGGTTGCGTTTCGCCGTTTGCGATTCGCCTTTGCGCGCGCGATGTGTCATCGGCTGGCACAACGGCAGGCACACTGTACGCGCTCTCTACCGTCGGTAGCATTCTCGGTGTATTCGTCACCGTGTTCGTGCTGTTCCAATGGCTGGGTACACGCAGCACCTTCATCGCGTTTTCGCTCGCGCTTCTCATCAGTGCAGTTGCGGGCATTGTGCGTGAATGGGGCATCGCGCGCGCGTTCAAGTACATCGTGCTCCTCGCGATCATCATCGCACTCGCGGCACTCGATTCGGGCGGCATCATCAAAACGACGCCGGGCTTGGTCGCGGAAATCGAATCGCCGTACAACTACATCCAAGTCGTTGACGATGCGAGTGGTTGGCGCTTGCTCACAGTGAACGAAGGCGAGGCGTATCAATCGGCGTATCATCCCGACCGCGTGGTGACGAATGGCGTGTGGGATTTGTTTCTCCTTGCGCCGTACTTGGCTTCGCCCGAACCGCCGCGCAATTTGTTGATCATTGGTCTTGCCGCTGGCACGACAGCGCGTCAGTACACTCACATCTTTGGCGCGATTCCGATTGACGGTGTCGAACTCGATCCTGCGATCATTGCGGTCGGACAAAAATATTTTGCGATGACGCAACCGAATCTGCGCGCGATCGCCGACGACGGACGCAACTTTGTGCAGACGCGCGCCGCGCAGTACGATGTGATTGCGATTGATGCGTATCGTCAGCCGTACATTCCGTTTCACTTGACGACTGTCGAATTCTTTCGCGCCGTGCGCGCGCGTCTTACGCCGCGCGGTGTCGTTGCGGTGAACGCCGCGCACACGTCAGACGACTATCGTCTGGTGGACGCGCTCGCGGCGACGATGCGCGCCGTGTTTCCCAGCGTGTATCTGCTCGACCATCCGAACGATGCCAACACGCTCGTAGTGGCGACTCTGCAACCGACGCGTCTCGATGATTTTCACACGAACGTTGCGCGCGTGACCGATGCGAATGTGCGTTACATTGCGAATTACGCTCTCCCCAGCGTTCGCGTTGCTACGCAAACCGAACCGATTTTCACCGATGACCACGCGCCGGTGGAGAACCTGATTCACAGCATCATTGTTCGTCACATCTTTGGCACACCCTAAGCCATTGCAGATTTGAGATTGCAGATTTCAGATTGTTCAATCTGCAATCCAAAATCTGCAATCTGCAATCGGAGTTGAGTATGCGTCACTTTCCCAACCTGCTTGCTCTTTTCATCACGCTTGCCGTTCCCATCGTCTTGATTCTGACGAACGTGTTGATTTTTATGAATCCCGCGTGGTTGGCGTATCAATACAGCAAACCCGATTTTCCGCCATCGGTGCGATTCACACCAGCGGAACGCTATCACTTTGCGTCCGAGTCCATCGAGTACGTGCGCGGCAATCGCACGCTCGAACAGTTCAAGGCGTTGGGTGTGTACGATGCGCGTGAAATCAAGCATATGATTGACGTGCGTGAGTTGGTGGACAAGGTCAAGGTGGTGTTGCCAGTGACGGCGATACTTCTCATCGGCGCGCTGGTTGTGCTCGCGCGCGAAAAAGCAAACCGCGCGCTTGCGGCGCGCGGTTTGATGCACGGTGCCGTATTGACGGTCGGCTTGTTCGTCGCGCTCGGTCTCTTTGCAGCGTTCGGTTTTCAAACCTTCTTCACCTTGTTCCACCAAATTTTCTTCGAGGGCGACTCGTGGTTGTTCAACTACACCGATAGTCTCATCCAGTTCTACCCGCTTCCGTTTTGGTATGAAACATCACTTGCACTAGTGGGCTTGACCGTGTTGGAGGCGATCGTTATTGGAGTGATCGGCTGGCGCGTCTTGGTAAGACAGTGAGACAGTGGGACAGTGAGACAGTGAGACAGTAGATCAGTGAGTCAGTTTCACTGTCTTACTGTCCTACTGTTCTACTGTCCTACTGAATTCACTCCAGCAACTTGCGCAACAAAAATTTCGCCACGACGCGCGCGGTGGCGAGCATCGGCGCGGCGAGAAAGATGCCAAGCACGCCAGCGAGACTGGCACCGGCAAGCGCGCCGATAATCACAACCACTGGCGGCAAGTCCACGCTCGATCCAATCACTTTCGGCACGATGAGATGGTTCTCCAACTGCTGAATCACAAAGTACGCGCCAACGACAATGAGCGCGAACACGACCGGGTCAATCGCCCACAGCGTCGAGCCGCGCAGTAACGCGACGAGCACAGCAGGAATCATCGCCAGGACGGGACCGAGATTCGGCACGACTTCGAGGAGACCTGCCAGCAAGCCGAGCACGAGCGCGTTTGGCACACCGAGTATCGTCAACGTGATGGTGACCATTGTGCCGATGATAATCGCCAGCAACACTTGCCCGCGTAAAAAACTCGACCAGATACGATTAAATTCCGTTTTGATGTTGCGCCATTCTTCACGATATTCTTCGGGGATAGCATTGTCAATGTTTCGTCCGAGTGTTTCGGCTTCGAGAAGCAAGTAGAACGACAGCACCAGCGTCACCAGCGCGCCAAAGATACTCGACGCGACGCCCACAACCATACGTGGTGATGCGAGCGCGCGCAACTCTGCGCCGAATTGAATCAACAACGTGTTCGCGTCTGCGCGGATCCCAAACGATTCCAACCACGTCATCTGACGAAGTAAATCGTTCACGTGGCGGAGGGTCTCATCGAATCCGAGAATCAGTGCGCGCGTTTGGCGATACAACGTTGGCGTGATCCACGTCA
>JAOACU010000149.1 GCA_026417715.1 Anaerolineae bacterium
GTTGATGACAAACGAGTCAGAACTTTTTGCTTATACCTTCACCTCCTTTATTAACCGATCGGTATGTCCACTTGAGTATAACACCAAATTGGCTATTTCGTACATTAAAATTTCGATAACGATTGTTGAACGAATGGTCTAGGGTTAGTCACAATGAAATTGCAAACCAAATTTGGATTAGGAATTCTCATCGTCTTTACGCTCCTTGCTGTAAGTATCGCTACTACCAGTTTTTTGTGGGTGGATCACACAACCATCCGCGATGCACAGGCGCGCGTGCAATTGCACATTCAAGCCAGTTGGGAAATTTTCAACAGTAAACTCGAACGGATGCAAGCGGCAATGGAGGTGCTTGCACGCGATCAGCAGGTTCGTGAGTTTCTTCAAAATTCCTACGATCCCAATCTTGCTCTCAAGACGCGTATCTACCTAGAATTGCTACGGCAATCGCAAAGTATGGATGTGTTGAATGTGATGGATAGCACAGGACGCGTATTGTTACGCACACGCGCGCCTCACCTTGCAAATGATGTGGTGACGGACGATCCCGTCGTCTCGCGCGCACTAACGACGCGTAAACTTGCCGTTGGCACGATTATTCTTCCACCCGAACGTCTGCGACGTGAAGGAGATGAACTTGTCGCGCGCTGTCTTGAAAATGGCGGCGAATTACGCGGAATGATGCAAACAGTTGCGGTGCCCATTCTGGCAGAGGATCGTCTGTTGGGTGTGGTCCAAGTCGGTAGTCTGGTGAATGGTGCAAGCGAAAAAGTGGATCGGATTCGCAACACCGTATTCCAGAACGCCCAGTATAACGGCAAGCCACTCGGCACTGCAACAATTTTTATGGGCGATGTGCGCATCTCGACGAACGTGCTCGACACGCAAGGCAAACGCGCGGTCGGCACGCGCGCGTCACCCGAAGTTGCACAACGCGTGCTCGTGGAGGGTAAACCTTGGACAGGACGCGCGTGGGTGGTGGACACGTGGTACCTCGCGCAGTACGATCCGCTCTACGATCCCGACGGGCGCATTATCGGAATGTTGTACGTCGGTGAGTTGGAGCAAAAATATCTTGATCTACGCACACAAGCGTTGGCGCTGTTCTTGGCAGTCATTTTCGCGGGGATGCTCCTGGCTTTCGTCATTTTCTTTTTGATTGTTCGTTCGATTGTCGAACCGATTCAACAACTGGCGTACGCTACGCAACGTCTTGCGGCAGGTGATTTGACGTATCGCATTGCCGATGTGCCGCGCGGCACTACACAAGACGAGGTGAAGAATCTCGCCCGTTCGTTCAACGCGATGGCAGAAGAACTCCAGCAGCAGCGCGAACAAATCGAAGATGATCGTCGTGCGCTGGAAAAATTGAACGAAGATTTGCAGACCACCAATCGCAACTATATGGAGATGCTCGGCTTTGTTGCGCACGAACTCAAAAATCCGCTGTCATCGGCGATTATGAACGTGCACACCGTCAAAGATGGCTATGTGGGACCGCTGAACGACACGCAAAAAGCCGCGCTCGAATCGGTGGCTAAAAGTTTGCGCTATTTTCGCGAGATGATTGCCAACTATCTCGATTTGTCGCGCCTCGAAAAAGGTGAGTTGCGTGTCAAACCGATACGCCTTGAACTCCAGAGTGAAGTGATTGCGCCGATAGTCGAAGGACTGGCGCGCAGTCTCCAAGAAAAGCGAATGACCCTAGACAATCAAGTGCCTGCAACGTTCGAACTGCGCGCGGATCGCGATTTACTGCGCATTGTGTACGACAACTTGCTGTCCAACGCCATCAAGTATGGTCGCGAAGGCGGCAAAATCGTCTTGTCCGCACAGCCAACTGATCGCAGTGTGACCTTGAGTGTGTGGAACGAGGGCGATGGCATTCCACCCGACAAGATGAATCTACTGTTCAAAAAATTCAGTCGCATTCCCGGTAAGAGTTCGGCAGGTAAAAAAGGCACGGGCTTGGGTTTGTACATTTGCAAAGAGATTATCGAAAAACACGGTGGCAAAATTTGGGCAGAATCGCAAGTGGGCGCGTGGACCAAATTCAGTTTCGAGTTACCTAACTGAGGTTACGCAGGTGTAGGACAAGTGTGCACACTTGTCCTACTCTGGCATCAGTTCATCACTACTGCACACGCCTGATTGCAGAGACGTGTGCTTTTTTGTTGAACGATTGACAATCGAGTGGCATTCGCTATAATCGCGCTAAACCCCTAACATCGGAGGAGCATCAATGAATCCTATTCCTATCGAATCATTCTTTGTCGCAATAGCGGGCAATAATCCCATCGCGCAAGGACTCGTCGGCGGCATCGTCATTACACTGTTGAACACGCTGGGTGCGTTGGCAGTGTTGATTTGGCGTAAACCGTCGGAACGTTTTTTGGATGCCGCGCTCGGCTTTGCCGCTGGCGCAATGCTTGCCGCAAGTTTCACCAGTCTCATTTTGCCGGGCATCGAGCATGGCGGCGTTCTGCCGGTGCTAATCGGTGTGCTGTTGGGATCGTTCGTGTTGGACTATGCCGATCACAACGTGCCGCACTTGCACAGTATCCGAGGCGAAGAAGGAGGCACATCGGCACGCATCAAAGCGGTGTGGCTCTTTATCATCGCGATCACGATTCACAACATGCCCGAAGGGTTGGCAGTAGGCGTGGGGTTTGGTTCGGGAGATTTACGCAATGCGATTCCGTTGATGGTGGCAATTGGCTTGCAAAATATTCCTGAGGGTTTAGCCGTCGCGGCATCGGCGTTGAGTTTGGGAATGGGCACCTACTTTTACGCCAGCATCGTTGGAGTGCGCGCGGGGTTGGTAGAAATTCCGCTGGCGATTTTCGGCGCGTGGGCAGTCCAAATCGCGCAACCGATTTTGCCGTACGCGATGGGGTTTGCCGCTGGCGCGATGCTCTACGTTATCAGCGATGAAATCGTACCCGAAACGCATCGCAAAGGACACGAACGTCTGGCAACCTTCGGTACGATTCTGGGTGTTGTGGTGATGTTGTTTATGGATGTGATATTCGGATAAACACAAAACCCGAAGGGGTATGCCCCTTCGGGTTTTGTGTTTCAACTCGACGCGCTGGAATAATAACGCAGCGCGAAATTCCAAAAACGATTCGATGCGATGAACAAACCACCAGCGAAAGCAAAACCAATCAACGCGGTTGTCAAATCGAGTCGCCCCAGTAGCGCGCTGGCAGGAAACGTCGTGATGAACGCAATCGGCACGATGAAGGTGAGGAGCACGCGCACCGCACCGCGATAAATCGTCACCGGATAACGCCCCGCCTCATAAAAAGCATAAAACAATTCGGTGATATTGTCAATCTTGACGAACCAGAACGCAAGCGACACCATCAGCAACCAAATCGAATACACCATTACGAGTGCTGAGACAATCATTGCCGCGAAGAAACCGATTTGTGCAAGCGTTGGTGTGACGTGCAATTGCGTCAGTCCATAAAAGATGACAAAGAGACCGATGACCACATCCACCAAGCGCCAGATGACGATGTTGCGCAAACTGGTGATAAATTGCGCGTTGACCGGCTTGGTGAGGACAAAATCCAATGTGCCATCGCGAATCTGCTCGATCACCGTGCCGACGTTCGGACGCAAGAGCGCTTCAATGACACCCTGGAAGAACGTGAACAAGCCGACGACCATCAGCACTTCGGCGTACGTCCAATCGCCCATCGTCTTGCGATGCATAAAAAAGACCGAAACGCCAGCGATACCCCACGCCAGCC
Organism: Anaerolineae bacterium; assembly: GCA_026417715.1. GTDB lineage: Bacteria > Chloroflexota > Anaerolineae > UBA4142 > UBA4142 > VGOB01. Next base: position 3,762 of record JAOACU010000149.1, read on the forward strand.
AAAACACGCTCATCAACGCGTTCGCCAAAAAGTTGACGCGGTATTCGAGTTCGCGCAAGAGTGAGTTTTTGTAAAAGATGGTAAGCAGTTTCAAGTAACGCATCGTTCGTTGACCGATGACGAAGGACGAACGACGAACGCCTTCGTCCTTCGTCTTCTGTCCTCCGTCGTCACGCGCCAAACGCGCTGAATTGCCGAATGCCTCTACTCCACAACCAGCGATACAACACCAGCGCGAACGCTAGCCAACCGAACATTGTGAGTGTGCCGATGAGCAAATCAAACGTGGACAAGCGTCCCAAGAGAATTTCGACGGGAAACGAGAGCATAAAGCGAAACGGCAAATAGTTCGCCACTGCTGCGACGGGCGCGGGAAACAAATCGAGCGGCGCGACAACTCCGCCAAGCATCAACATCCCCGCATACCACATTTCGTTGAGTGTGAGTGCCTGCGAAATCCAAAATGCAAGAATGCCAAAGCAGTATTGCGAGAGAAATCGCAACAACCACGCGACGACCATCGCCACAAGCCACAACGAGAGTGTAAGTGGTGTAATGTCGTAGTGAATGGTCGGGAAGAGCCACCACGCGAGAATCGCGAGCGGCGCCAAAATCCACAAACGCAACACCTTGTCGGCAAGGTGCGCGGCGATGTATTCGTGAATCGGATTGATGGGGTGCAACAGTTTCACCGAAAGATCGCCGTGTCGAATTTCGTAATCGAGTTCCCAGATGACCCACGCATTGGTCAATTGGCGTACCAACGTCAACAAGAGATAGTACGACACGAAATCGTTTTGCGAATAGCCACCGATGGGACCGCTTTCGGAAAGAGCGTACCACACGGCGAGCATCACCAGTGGCAGCACCCCCGTCAGCATCCAAATCACGATACTCGCGCGATATTCGAGCATCAAGCCCATTGCGCGGCGGAGGAGCGCGGCGTATTTGTGTGGAAGACGGAGGACGGAGGACGAAGGACGGAAGACGGAGGACGGAGGACGAATACTTTCGTCTTCCGTCCTTCGTTGTTGGTCACTCATCATCATCTTCGTCCTCCTCACGCTCACCGCGTTCTGCGCGCACGCGCGCGGCTTGCTCAAACACGCGCGTAATCACATCTTCGATGGGCGGCTCTTCGATGGTCACATCGGCAACGGGGAGTTGCGCGAGCAAGCGCGCGGCAACATCGGGCGTGGTATCGCGCGGGACAAGCAGTTCCGCGCGTTGTTCGCGCGCGCTGAGCACTTCACCATAGTCTTCGAGACGTTGTCCGTTCAGTGGTTGGGCTAACTCGACGCGGATGAGTTTGTGCGGTGCGATTTTTTCTGCTAACGTGTGCAAATCACCGTCGTATAACAACTTGCCGTGATCAATCACGATGACACGTCGGCAAAGCGCGGTGACGTCTGCCATATAGTGGCTCGTCAAGAGAATCGTTGCGCCATAGCGCGCGTTGTACTCGCGAATAAACTGACGAATCTTGGTTTGCATCGTCACGTCGAGCCCAATCGTCGGTTCGTCCAAGAACAACACTTGGGGTTGATGCAAGAGCGCGGCGGCAAGTTCGCACTTCATCCGCTCGCCGAGTGAAAGTTTGCGCACTTGTTTTTTCAACAGCGGACCCAAGTCCAACAACTCGGTCAATTCGTCCAGACGCTTTTTGAAGGCGTCATCAGGAATTTCGTAGATGGCGGCGTTGACCAAGAATGTTTCGAGCGCGGGCAAATCCCACGAGAGTTGTTGCTTTTGTCCCATCACGAGTGTGATTTGGCGCAAGAATTCGGGACGACGTTCGCTGGGAATGAAACCCAACACGCGCGCAATGCCGCGCGTCGGATACAGCAAACCCGAAAGGACTTTGAGCGTCGTCGTTTTGCCTGCACCATTGGGTCCCAAAAAGCCGACGATTTCGCCAGCGTCAATCGTGAACGATACATCGTCCACCGCTTTGACATCGCGATACTTGCGCCACACAAACGATTTCAGTGAGCCGACGAGTCCGGGTTCTTTTTGGTGCACGGAATAGTACTTGCAAAGATGTTCGACGTAGATAGGTGGATCGTTGGGCATAATCACCTTCCCACGATGAATTGTAGCACAAATCGCGCGCGTGAACAAAATGCTTGGTTTACAAGATGCGCCTTTTGCAGTATGATGACTGATAGTGTTAGGTGAAATAATTTAGAGTGGGTGGCTTTTGTCACCCACTCTGAATTCTCATATTTAGGAGTGCATCAATGAATCCCAACAATCGTGATGAAATGTGGCAACTCTTGTGCCAGTACACCGAAAGCGATTTGCTTCGCAAACATTGTCTCGCCGTCGAAGCGGCGATGCGATGGTATGCGCGCTATTTTGGCGAGGATGAAACCAAATGGGGTAATATCGGTCTCGTCCACGATTTGGCGTACGAAAAATTTCCTGACCAGCATCCGCAAAAGGATGGCGAGATTTTGCGCGATTTGGGTTTTCCCGATGAGTGGGTGCGCGCCGTGTGGTCGCATGGCGATGCGCTCAACATCCCGCGCGTGACGCGACTCGAGAAAACACTGTACGCGGTGGATGAGTTGACGGGCTTGCTTGTCGCGGTCGCGCTCGTGCGTCCATCGAAAAAATTGGCAGATGTGGACGTACAAGCGGTGAAGAAAAAGTGGAAGGACAAGGCATTCGCGCGCGGAGTGAATCGCGCGGACATCGAGCGCGGCGCGGCGGACTTGGGCATACCGCTAGACGAACACATCGGTAACGTACTGACCGCGCTGAAAGGAATTGCCGATCAACTCGGCGTGTGAGAGAGAAAGCCGCCGCGATGTCCGTATCGTACGGCAATCATCTCGGCGAGGATCGCGAGCGCGATTTCTTCGGGCGATTGCGCACCTAAATCCAAGCCGATGGGTCCGTGCACGCGCGCGAGAAATTCGTCGGGGATACCTTGCGCGCGTAACGCGGCGAAATGTTGTTGCAGCGTCGTGCGCGAACCCAGCATTCCAATATAACGCGGTGGTGACGTCGCGCGCGCAAGCGTGGCAAGCGCGGGCAAGTCGAATTTGGGATCGTGCGTGAGAATCGCAACGTAGGTGGATGCATCGAGGCGGAGACGCGCGAGCGCTTCATCGTGCCACGCCACGATGATTTCATCGGCAGTGGGAAAACGTTCACGGTTGGCAAAGCGCGCGCGACCATCCACAATCGTCACGCGAAAGCCGAGTGTTTGCGCCAAACGCGTGAGCGGAATCGCAATGTGCACACCACCCAAGATGATGAGGTGCGGACGCGGCGCAAACACGTCAATAAAGATTTCGGCGTCATCGTAACAACGATACTCGGACGATTGGCGTTGCAGCGCGTCGCGCGCAGCGTGCACGGCGCGTTGCAATGCTACGTGCTCTTCACCACAGATGCGC
>JAOACU010000150.1 GCA_026417715.1 Anaerolineae bacterium
CCCTACATTCGCGCGCGCCACTTGATTCTTCCGTCATTCGTCTTCCGTCCTCCGTCCTTCGTCCTCCGTCGTCGGTCATCCGTCCTGCGCGATGCCGCGCCAAAACGCTTCCTCGCGCGCGACGAGATTGCGCAACACCTCGCGCGCCTCGTCAAACCGCGCGCGCTCTTCATCCTCGGACACGCGCTTGAGCGCGAGCGCGAAGGCAGTCCACACATCGGCGATCTCTATCATCGCGTCAGCCCAACGCGCCAAGCCGGGCACAAACGCGTCTGCCTCGCGCAAGTACTCGGCGTACATCTTGCGGAACGCGCCACCGCCCGTACCGCGCCGTTCGATGATTTGATAGCCAAAGCGCGCGCAGAATTGCCAATCGGGTGCATCGCCCCAATTCATCAAATCGTCGGCGAGGGTTTTCATTCCAGCAACACCGCTGTAGGCATCGCGCGTCTGCAACATCGCGCGCGCGTTCTCGTGCAGCGCCACGCGAATCGCCTCGCCGAGCGGCGTGTGATCGCGCGCTGACCGAACGACCAGCCAATAGTTGCGCAACGGAAACAGTGTCGAGGCAATGGGCGCGTAACGCGCGTCGCGCAACGCATCGAACGAAATTTCCTGCAACAGGTCGAACGCATTATCGGCGAGGAACGCAATCGCGCGCGCGTCGTCGTAACCGGCGAGCACAACACGATGACCCGGAAATGGCGTGCGCGAGTTGTAGTACGGCAAGCGACTCAATTCGACGTTGAGCATCACTGGCACATCGGCGTCCACGAACGCGCGTGCAACATGCCACGCGTGGTCAGGATCGTCGTCTGTGCCTTCGGCAAAATCGAGCGCGAGATGACGGCACAGATCGCGTTCAAGTGTACCCGTGCGTCCGTGAAAAAAGTACGAGATGCCGGTATCGGGAACGCGCGCCAAGTAGTGAAAGCCCAGTCCACTCCCCAAGCCAAAACACATCGCCTCGCTCAAATCCAAACCCGCGCAGTGCAACAGGTCGCGCATCGAAGTCGAACCGCAGTGGTTGCCGCGTGTGTGGTGAAAGTTGGAGACAAGTTTCATATACCTTGAAATTACAACTCAGTAAGACAGTTGGACAGTCAGTCAGTCTGCGCCGCTATTGAAGCGAACGAGTTTCTCCCAATCAATCGAACCGTCTTCTTTGCAGAAATCATTCGTGAATTCACGTACATAGCGATTGACCGCGTGTTGATAATCCTTTTTGTACGTTTCGCGGTGTTGTGCGATGACGTGATCCTCCATATATCGAATCAATTTCAGGTAGAATTCTGGATCACCAGTCAGTTCCTGCCAAAATTTCTGTCCTGAGACATCGCGATAGATTTGGCGACTCGTAGGTAACGTCTGTTTTTTGCCATAACAATGTCCAAGCACGGGGTCGAATTGTTTCCGCAGTTTGATTAAACGTCGGCGCAGCGAGGCAAATTCATCACTCTGGCGTTTGACCTGACTAGCGTTGTATGGATTCGGACCTGACTTCACAGCAATAGCCACATACCGATCTTCAGTTTCTATGGCGATGTCCACACCTTCGCTCGGTGAGACCACTCCGCCCGATACTGCTTTTGCAATCGGTTCAAAGAATACTTCGCCGAATAATCCCTCGTCGGACGCGCTCAGGTACGCTTTGATGATTTCTTCGACGATCTCCGTTGCGCTTTGCGTACCCAACGCTTTGTAAAGGTATGGATTCTTTCGTAACAATACATCCTTGAGTTTGAGTTTCTCCAAGCGTTGAATTCGTCGGCGATAGAATTCTCCTAGTGACTGGGCAATCAGCGCGCGTAGTTCGTCGGTGTTCATTTTCTTTTCCTCTTGGGAACGGTATATGACGTTTGAGATTCTGCAATCAAGGACGGTTGAATTGCTTGTAGAGTACGATTCGCCAATTCGACATACTCTTTGCACAGTTCGATTCCAACATATTGCCGCCCTAACTTGAGTGCTGCGCGCGCAGTAGTGCCAGAACCCATAAATGGGTCTAACACGATGTCGCCCTCTTGGGTGAACAAGCGAATGAACCACATTGGCAGTTCCAAGGGGAACACCGCGCTATGATTCTTGTTGGACACTTCGGTCGCAAGATGTAGGACGTTGGTTGGATACACCCATTCGCGTCCCAGCCAATTTGCCACGCGCTTGCCGAATCCACTCTTGGAACGTGATTCATCACGTACCAAATCAGTTTGGCTCAATTTTTTCAATCGCTTTTCTGCCCAATCACCCATTGGCACCATCACCGCTTCTTGATACATTTTAAAGACCTTTTGCTTGGTGAAATGATAACAATGTTCCCAAGCATCACGAAAGCGGTTGGGCCACTTGCCGGGATAGCAATTCTTTTTATGCCAACAATAGTCTTCGGTCCACAGCCAACCTTGTTTACGCATCTCTAAAACGAGTTCGATGACATACGTTCCGCGCTCACCATTCACTACACGCTCTTTGATGTTGAGAATGAAAGAACCAGTAGGTTTCAAGACGCGTTTCAACTCAGCCGAGATAGGCAGAAACCACTCGACATACTTTTCTGGGGGAACACCTCCGTACGTGTTTTTCCGCCTGTCCGCATACGGAGGTGAGGTCACAATCAAATCCACACATTCGTCGGGGAATGTGGGCAGAATCTCGCGACAATCACCATGATAGATAAAGTTGGTTCGTAGTCTTTGTTCGGACATACAACAATTCTCACTAGAACAAATTGCGCTTTTATTTTACCACCGAAGCGCCTTTGGGTAAAATGCATTCTACCCGCCCATCGTGTTGGTGCGAGAAACCACTTTAACCGATAAACGAATTCGCGCTGGGGACAAAATAGTTCTCAACCTCAGCAATCATTTTTTTTGATTCTGTGGTATAATAGTCGCTGTGAGGTCACGATGGGACGTGTGATTGCCATCACCAATCAAAAAGGCGGCGTCGGCAAAACTACCACGACAATCAACTTGGGCGCCGCGCTCGCCGAGAAGGAAAATTACACCTTGCTCATTGACGCCGATCCGCAAGGTGCACTTTCGATTGCCACCGGCTTGCCGGCGTACGATTTGGAATTCACTCTCTACTCGATTCTCACCGACACGCGCATCCCGATTGCCGCTGTCACACACCACATTCGTCCCCACCTCGATTTGATTCCCTCGAACATTGACCTCGCCAGCGCAGAATTGCAACTCGTCGCGATGATGGGACGCGAATACGTCTTGCGCGATGCCATCGCACCGATTCGCGATCGTTACAACTTTATCCTGATTGATTGTCCACCCAGTTTGGGGTTACTCACCGTAAACGCGCTTGCTGCTGCTGATGAAATTCTCGTGCCGCTCCAATGCGAGTTCCTGGCGATGCGCGGACTCGATGCGTTGATTGATGTGGTGGCGCGCGTGCAACGTCGTCTCAATCCTAACTTGCGGATGCTCGGTATCGTCCCAACGATGTACAACCCACGCCGCACGCACTCGCGCGAAGTGCTCGAGCGCGTGCGCGCGACCTATCCCAGTAAATTACTGAATGTCACCATCAAAGAGAGTGTGCGCTTTGCCGAAGCCCCTGCGCAACGGCGCACCATTTTTGAACTCGATAAAAACAGCGACGGCGCGGAAGCATACCGCGCTCTCGCGGAGGTGATTCTGAATGCCCGATCCGATCAAACCGCGACCCATTGATGCGTTGTTTGGCGATGAAAATGCCGCAGTGCCGAACTATGTCGTCGAACCCGCACAGCCCGCCACGTTTGTTACGCCACCCCCACCCGATACAAACCCTGCGCGCGCACCTGACATCGTTGCCAACACCGAGACCCCAATGCCACCACCACCCACGTTGGAAACAGACACGGAGATTAACGCTCTGCTTACAAACATTCCTCTGCCAACGACCGAAGAGTCCGAGGATCGTTTCACCGCGCTGGGTGAACGCATCGAACGTTTGTATAGCGAAGTGAAAATAGATTTGCCCGATAGTAAACTCGCCACCGAGTATTGTTTCAATTTGTTGCGCCAAGCGCGCCAAGCCGTCGAAGCGCGTGATTACGCGCGCGCGGAATTTTTCATTCAACTCGTGGACGCCAAGTTGAAACGGAGTCAGCGGAGTATCAAAGCCACGCGCGGAATCGGAATGATCTTTCTGTGGGTGTGGCAACTGATCATGCTGGGGGCAGGTGGTGGATTGATCGCGATGACGTATGTGGTCAATCTCACCTTGTTCGGTTTGCCCGTCGCGCCCGATTTCATCGTCTTGTTGCGCGCGATGGGCTGGGGAATGTTGGGGAGTGTAATTGGCGCGTTTTACAATTTGCCGCGCGCTATCGTGTGGCGTGAATTCGATTCGGCGTACACCAGCCACTATGTCGCGCGTCCGTTCGTTGGTGCGTTACTGGGCGCGCTCCTCTTTCTCCTCTCGCAAGCCGGCATCGTCGCTGGCACACTCGTCATCGGCGATGTAAAAGTTGGTCCGATTTTCCTCTACGTGTTCGCGTTCCTCGTCGGTTTCAAGCAAGAGTACGTTGGTGAGTTCTTCGAGGGCGTTCGGAGACGAAAGACGAAGGACGAATGACGAACGACGGAGGACGAAAGACGGAGGACGGAAGACGAGGGCTGAACGCTGACGGCTGATTACTTTCGTCCTCCGTCTTCCGTCATTTGGCTCATTGGCTCATTGGTAAATTGGCTCATTGGTAAATTGGCTCATTGACGCACGCGCTCGATGCGCGCACCCAACGCCTGCAACTTTTCCTCGATGCGTTCGTAGCCGCGATCAATCTGCCCGATGTTGCCGATGATGCTTTGCCCGCGCGCACACAACGCCGCGAGCAACAGCGCCATTCCCGCGCGAATGTCCGGCGATTCGAGTCGTTCACCGTGCAGGTGACTGGGACCGACCACCACCGCGCGGTGCGGATCGCACAGAATCACGCGTCCGCCCATACTGATCAACTTGTCCACCCAGAACATTCGCCCCTCGAACATCTTTTCCCACATCAACACGGTGCCTTCGCACTGCGTCGCGGTCACGAGCGCGATGCTCATCAAATCGGAGGGGAATTGGGGCCAGATGCCATCGGCGATGGTGGGAATCGCATCGTGCAAATCGTTTTGCACGCGCAAGGATTGATACGGTGAAACGTACACATCGTTGCCACGCACCTGACATTCGACCCCAAGACGCGCGAACGTGAGCAAGACCATTCGCAAATGTTCGGGCGCGGCGTTTTTGATGAGAATTTCGCCGCGCGTGACTGCCGCTAGCCCGATAAAACTTCCTGTTTCGATGTAATCGGGACCGATTTCAAATTCCGCGCCGTGTAGCAAGGGCGAATCGTGATTCGCCCCTACGCCCTCAATCGTCAACGTGTTCGTGCCGATGCCGCTGATGCGCGCGCCCATCGCGTTCAACAGTCGCGCCAAATCTTGCACGTGCGGTTCGCACGCGGCGTTGCGAATGATCGTTGTGCCTTTGGCAAGCACCGCCGCCATCAGCGCGTTCTCCGTACCAGTGACACTCGCCTCGTCGAGGAAAATGTCCTTGCCGCGCAGTCCTTCAGTCGAAAAATCGAAACCGTCGTTGATGCGAATCTCCGCGCCGAGCGCGCGCAGCGCGTGGATGTGCGTGTCTACGCGGCGTCGTCCAATCACATCGCCGCCTGGTGGTGGCAAGTGAATCTGCCCCATCCGCGCCAGCATCGGACCCGCGAACAGAATCGAGGCGCGAATACGTGAGCAAATGTCGCGATCGAGTTCGGTCGTGCGCACTTGGCGCGCGTGCAAAACGAGCGTGTGTGCATCTACCTCGTGAATCGTCACGCCGATATTTGCCAGGAGCGCAAGCATATCTTCCACATCGCGAATGCGCGGAACATTGCGCAGCGTGACAGGTTCGTCGGTGAGCAGACACGCGGCGATCATCGGGAGCGCGGCATTTTTATTGCCCGAAGGTGTCACCGTGCCGCGCAACTGCGTGCCACCTTCGATGATGAATTTGTCCATTGGATTTCTCAGTTGTCAATGTGTCAATTCAGGGTGGCGCTGCCACTGTGCGACACGTTGCGCTAACTCTGCACCATCGCCTTGATCCCAATTGTAGAGTGTAGCAGGGTCAAAGTCTGCGCCGTTGGGCCAGACCAGCGTATGCACTTCGGGATCCACGCGGACTTGGTTGAACAAAGTTAGATCACGCAAAGGTGCATAGTAATATCCCTCTAACACAGGGGCAAAGTTAATGACGCGTACAGTGCCATCGTCGAAGGTGATGCGCAACGTGTATGGGGCGACAATTTCACAATTCACCACTTTGACCATCAAGTGAAACATTTTGTTTCTAGTCCCCATTATACCACAAAGTGATTCAGGGTTACAGGTTGCAGGTTACAGGTTAAAGGTTTCAAGTTCGAGGTTCGATGAAGGCAACATTCAACTTGAAACTCAGAAACTTGCAACTTGAAACCCAGAACCTTGCAACCTGCAACATTGAACTTTCAAATGTGACTGGATAAACGATTGACGGTGGTGATCAAAAAGTAATGCTGAGCGTGTCATTCTGAGGCGCGCTTTACGCGCCGAAGAATCTCTCAAACCACTTTGCGAGACGCTTCGCTGCGCTCAGCGTGACAGAATTGCTCCTCACAAACAGCATTACTTTTGTAGCACTACCCGATTGACCATGTCACCCTGAGCGAAGCGAAGGGTATCGCAACCAACCCTAACCACTCTCCCACTCTTCGCTCAAATCATTCCATTTTGGATTCATTGATTCAATCAGTGCAATTTTCTTCGCGCGAAGCCATCCTTTGATTTGCTTCTCGCGCGCAATGGCATCGCGGATGTCCGAAAAGACTTCGTAATAGACCAATCGAGTGATGTTATACCGACTTGTGAATCCAGGGATGATTCTGTTTTTGTGTTCATAGACACGGCGTTCTAGATTGTTGGTAACTCCTGTGTAGAGCATTCGCGTGCGGTTTGCCATAATGTAAACGTAATAGTTCTTCATCAGGCGTTACTCCTGTTGGGGTGGATTGTGAGATCCTTCGCTTCGCTCAGGATGACAAGAAACGCTTCGCTCAGGATGACAAGAAACGCTTCGCTCAGGATGACAAGGGACGCGTCGCTCAGGATGACAAGGGACGCGTCGCTCAGGAT
>JAOACU010000014.1 GCA_026417715.1 Anaerolineae bacterium
AGTACGTTCTTTCTCAAACACACTTCGCCCAACGCCATCAACTCATCGCGCGTCCACACGCGTCCGACGGGGTTGTGCGGACTGCACAGAATCAGCAACTTGGTGCGCGCATCAATCTGCCGTTCCAAATCGTCCAAATCCATTCGATACGTGCCATTCACCACCTTGAGCGGATTCAACACCAGTTGCCGCCCATTGTTCTTGACGACGGTGAAGAACGGCGGATAGACCGGCGGTTGGATGATGATCTTGTCACCGGGTTGTGTGAATGCGTGCACCGCAAGTGCCAAGCCCGTGACCACGCCCGGACTGTAGGCGACCCATTCAGGTTTGATTTGCCAACGATGTCGTTTGTGCATCCAGTTGGCAAGCGCGGTGGAGAATTCGGGGGACGAACGGCATAGCCGTAAATTCCGTGCGCGGCGCGCGCGCGCAATGCTTCGATGACCGGCACCGGCGATTCAAAATCCATATCGGCGATCCACGCGGAAATCACATCGGCATCGCCAAACAGTTTTTCGTTGCGCGACCATTTGATCGAATCGGTGTGGCGACGGTCAATCACGCGGTCAAAGTCGTACTGCATCGAATCTCCTAGACGGCAAGATGTTTGGCGACGCGTTCGATACCTGCCAGCAGCGCGTCGTCCTCGTTGGGTAACACGGTGCGCGGATCGAACAGCAGACGATTCGCTTCGATGCGCGCGATAATCGGCGGAGTGTTGGCGCGCAAGCGCGCAGCAAACGTATCGGGCGAAGCGACGTTGAGCGCAAGCGCGCGCGTCGGCAAGGTTTCGCCGGGTAATGAACCACCACCGACGGTAGATTCCGCGTCAATCACGCTCGCATCGAGTTTCGATGCGCGCAAACGCTCTGCCCACTTGGTCGCGCGCGCGTCGAGCGATTCGCGCGTAGCGGCAATCATCATCCAAATCGGAATTTTTTTCGTCGCTTCGTTTTTGAGATAGTGCAACAGCGTGGCTTGCAGTCCCGCCAACGTCACCTTGTCCACGCGCAGCGCGCGCGTGAGCGGATATTTTTTCAGCGCGTCAATCAGTGGTTTCTTGCCCAAAATGATGCCGGCTTGCGGTGCGCCGAGCAATTTGTCACCGCTGAACGAAACCAAGTCCACGCCTGCCGCGAGCGATTCTTGTGGCATTGGTTCGTGTGCCAGACCGTACGCGCGCGTGTCGAGCAGCGCACCGCTTCCCAAATCGTCCACACACAACAAATTTTTTTCGTGCGCGAGCGCGACGAGTTCTTCGAGCGTCGGTTGATGCGTGAAACCGATGACGCGAAAATTCGAGGCGTGCACGCGCATCACCATTGCCGTTTGCTCATTGATCGCGCGCGCGTAATCGTGGATGTAGGTACGATTCGTCGTACCGACTTCGACCAGTGTTGCGCCCGATTGTTGCATCACTTCGGGAACGCGAAAGCCACCACCAATTTCGACGAGTTGCCCGCGCGAAATAATCACTTGCTTGCCACGCGCGAACGTGGCAAGGATCAGCATCACCGCCGCCGCGTTGTTGTTGACGACGAGCGCGGCTTGCGCGCCGGTCAAACGTTTGAAAAGTGTTTCGGCGTGCACATAGCGCGAGCCACGTTCGCCCTTTTCCAAATCGTATTCGCGGTTCGAGTATCCTTGCGCGGCGAGGCGCATCGCGGCGATGGTTTCTTCGGAGAGTGGCGCGCGCCCCAAGTTGGTGTGAATAATGACGCCCGTCGCGTTGATGACTGGCACGAGCGACGGACGCGCGGCTTGTTCCACACGCTCGCGAATTTCGTCCACGAGGAGTGCGGGCATCGGCGCATTCGCGCCTGCGAGGATGCGTTGTCGCGCGGCATCGAGCGCGGCGCGACACGCCTCGACGACGAGGGTGTGTCCGTAACGTTGCTCGAGTGCGCGCAGAGTGAGGTCTTGCAACAGCGCGTCTACGGAGGGCAGTTGGCGGAGTTGGTCTTGCATTGTGACTTCCTGAGATGACGAAAGACGAAGGACGAAAGACGAAGCGTTCGTCCTTCGTCTTTCGTCATTTCACACGCGCGATGAACGCGTCCAATTCATTCGCATCGAACGGACGACCGTGCGCGGTGTAACAAACGCGCGGTTTGAGCGAATGGATTTTGAGCGCGCTTGCGCGCGCTTGCGCGGCATCTTCCCAGTAGAGGGGAAAGGCAACGTGCACCAGATTCAAAATCGAATCGCCGACGAACAACGTGCCGTCATCGCATAGCACACTCACCGATCCCGCCGTGTGTCCGGGTGTGTGAATGACACGCGCGTCAAAGCCGAACTCGCGCAACGATTGTCCATCCTCCAACAGCACATCGGGAGTGAATGTTTCGATTGGCGCGAGCCAGCCAAAGGCGCGGAGCACCGCGCCGATGAATTCAGTGGTGCGTGTTCGACCCGGAGGAATTTTGAGGTTGGGTGTAGCGACGAGACGCACATCGTCACGATGCAAAGCGACCGGCGCACCAGTCAATCGCTTGAGCGCGACCGCGCTACCGGCGTGATCAATGTGCCCGTGTGTCACAAGAATCAAACGAACGTCGCGAGGAGAATGTCCGCGCGCGCGCATCGCCTTGACGATACGCGCGGCTTGGTGTGGCATCCCAGCGTCAATCACCATCACGCCGTTATGATTTTCAACGATGAACGTGTTGGCGACGCCAGTGAAAAGCGTGTGAACCTGCATTGTGAGTCAGTATCACCTCGATTGTGAAAGTAACTCGATGAAATGATGCAATGCCGCGCTGGTCTCGTCGGGTTGTTCGATCATTACCGAGTGCCCCGCTTCGTCAATGAGCACCAGCGAGGCATTGGGAATGTGTTGTGCCAGATAGACGGAATACTTGAGTGGTGTCAGGCGATCTTGACGTCCGCAAATGATGAGCGTTGGAACGCGAATCTCCGCGAGACGCGTCATCACATCGAATTGATTGCACGCCCAAAAATCGCCATGAATGACGGTGGCAGGACATTCGCAAAATTCCGCTTCGGCGCGACGCAGAAATTCGGGGTCCATTCCCGGCGCGTATGAATACTCGATGACCAAGCGCGCAGTGGCGGCAAGATCGTTCAGCACGCCGTTCAGAATCGCCGGCAAGACGCGTAGACGCGCGCCGGTGCCGACTAGTCCCAAACCTGCGACGCGATCGGGATGTGAGAGCGCGAGCGTTTGCGCGATGGCGCCGCCCATCGAATGCCCTACGATGACCGCGCGTTCAAAGCCGAGCGCATCGAGCAAGCCAAGCACCACATCGCGATACGCTTCGATGGATGTACGTCCTGGTAGCGTTGAGCGACCATGTCCCGGCAAATCGAGCGCGACGGCGCGTGCACAATCGGCGAGGGCGTGCACTTGCAAGCCCCAAATCAAGTGGTTGGCACCCGCGCCGTGCACGAACACCACCGGCAACCCTTGCGTACCGCGTATACTATAGTAGATGTTTTGTCCGAGAATGGATGTGATAGGAATAGTGTGGCTCCGCGTATTACGTATTACGTCTCACGTCTCACGTATCACGTTGCAGTTTGGCACGTTGTTTGGCTTCATACACTTGGCGCGCTTTTTCAGGAAGGACGCGACCAATGTAACGCGAACGCGTGCGTCCGTTTTCTTTCCAATACGCATACCAGTAGGGACCGTGTGGACAACGCGTGCAATTCGTCTTGCCACAACGAACAGTTTCATAGCGGAACGTGATCGAGCCAAAGGTTTGTTCGGCGTGCACGGATGGGCGCGCGATACCACTGCGACGTTCTTGCACAACGCGGTGAAGTCGCTCTTCCACTTGGCGTAACTGTTCGATTTGCTTTTTGTCTAACCGAGCCAACGGGCTGGTTGTTTTCTTCCGAGGTTTAGGAGACATAGGGAAAGATCGCTAGCGCACCAAGCGCGAACACAAACTTTGGCTCTGATTATACCACGCGTTACCTAAGAGGTCAAGCGAGGGTAGGGTTTTATCCTCCCCTACCCCAACCCCGCTGTTCCACCACGCGCACAATCTCGCGCGCGAGGTGTTCGGCTTGGGCTTGCAACGCGTTCGCTCGCGCGCGGCGATCTTGTTTGAACGTCTCATCGCTGATACTGTTCAAGTTGATGAGCACGTTGAACACAGCACCGCGTAGACCGGCTTTTGCCATCAATGCGCCCACGCCGCCATCGCTGATCGCGTTCTTGTTCCCTCGTTCAACCACTGCGCGCGCGAGTTCCAACACTTGGACACAACATTCGGCGACACGCAGAGGTACATCGGCGGCGTGTTGGAGCGCGGCTTGAATCGCCCGCGCACGCGCGGCGCGTTCGTCTTCTGTTGTCTTGGGTAACCCGTACGCCTCCATCACGCGCGCATACGCGTCCGTATCGGCTTGCATCAGATCGGTCAATTCGCGTTGCAATGCTTCGGCACGCGGCAAAATTGTTTGCATCTCTGCGCTAACGGCTTCATACCCCTTTTTGCCAATCGTCAAGCGACACACCATTGCAACAAGTGACGCGCCCAGCGCGCCACTCAACGCGGCAACTGTGCCACCGCCGGGGGCTGGCTCAGCCGAAGCAACTTGATCGAGAAACGATTGTAATGATTTTTCGGCAAAGGTCATTGCAGTTTCACCTCTTTCTCCGCAAAGGACACGAAGAAACACCAAGTTTTTTCGTGACCTTCGTGTTCTTGGTGGACGGAAATCCTTATTTCGCATAATGTCTATTTGAAGAAAAAATGCCGAGTAATTCGCTCGGCACGTTCATTTCTTGAACCGTTCATCCTCCACTAGCATTCGACGCAAACCTTCCTCAAGTGTCACGCGCGGTTTCCACTTGAGCAATTCGCTAGCGAGTCGAATATCGGCAACGAGGCGCGGCACGCCGCCGCTTTCTTTGGGATTTTCCAAACGATGCGCGGTGCGTCCAGTCACCTGTTCGATGTGTTCGACGAGTTGCGCAATGCTGACTTCTTGCCCACTCCCGATGTTGATAATCGTACGATTGACACAATCGGCGGTTGCCGCGCGCGTCAACGCTTCGACGACATCGCTGATGTACACAAAATCGCGCGTTTGTTTACCACCACCGAAAAGCACCACCGAGCCGCCGCTCAAAATCTGTTTGAGGAACAACGGAATGACCGGCGCGTGTGAAGGTGGCAAGGGCTGGCGTGGTCCATACGCGTTAAAAATCCGCAAGACGACCGTTTCGATTTGCCACAGCGCGCCAATCGAATGCACATAGTATTCGGAGGCGAGTTTGCTCACCGCGTACGGCGAATCGGGATGCATCAGCGCGTTTTCGGCGACGGGTTGTTGCGGCTGATGTCCGTACGCTGCACCAGACGAGGCGAGAATCACGCGCTTGACGCCCGCATCGCGCACGGCTGTCATCAGCGATACAGTGCCACCCACGTTAACGGCGTTGTACTCCGTCGGATATAGAATGGACTCGGCGACACTCACGCGCGCGGCAAGATGATACACACAATCGGTGCCTTTGAGCAAGCCCCACAACTTGGGTGTGTCGCGCACATCGCCGCGTGTGAACAAGACGCGCGAATGCAGTACGCTTGGATCACCCGCGCTGAGATCATCGAGCACGCGAACTTGGTGTCCCTGCAGTACGAGATAATTGGCAAGTGCCGCGCCAATGAAACCAGCACCACCTGTGATCAAGAAATTCATTTACGATTTACTCCACAAGAAAATTCCAGTGCCTAACGAAACAAAACCGAACATCAAGGAAAGAACACCTAAACCCGTCAATGCACCAGTGGCAGGGTCAATCGGCAGACTGGGAGTGGGTGTCACAGCGGGACGCGCATAGCGCGGCGTGGCGGAGGGTGTCGGTGTAGTCGTTGATGTGGGTGTGGGCGTACGTGTCGCGGTCGGCGGTAGTGGTGTGTTCGTCGCGGTGGGTCCTTGCGCGATTTTGGTGACCGGGCGCGTCGGTGTGCGCGTCGGCGGTGCAATGGGAGATGGAGTGACGGTTGGAGGAACAGCGGTCGCGGTCGGCATATCGGGCACGGCTTCCATACACGCCACATCGAACCACACTTTGGCGCGACCAGAAGCGCCGGTAAAAATGCCGCGAAAGAACATCGTGGCTTTGTCTGCGCGCGCGGCAAACGTCATCGTCAATTCGGGTGGATTCATTCCCGCCGTGCTGTTGAAGAGTGCGGGACCCCAAATCACATTCGGCGATTTTGGATCAGTGCCACCAAACGGATCCACGCCCACTTGACGTCCCATCGAAGGATGCACTTCATTCTTGGCGTTGCCGGGATCAAGTCGCGCGTGCGAGTAGCCGATGCGAAAACGATAGTACACGTTCGGCTGCAAGCCCCACACGGTTTGATAAATTCCTGCATCGAACGGCACCGAATCGGACCAAAAATATTGCGCGCCGTTCGCATCCCACTTTTCATTGTCCACCCACTCGAAACGCGGTGAACCTGTGATAACGAACGGCGTCCATTCGAGCGCGACAGTTCCGTACGGCGTCGTGTGCCCTGGTGCCATCGAGCCGTTACGAAACAGGTTAGACGGGTGCAAACCGCAATTATCGGGAAACGCGCGCGCGCCGCGTGCGGGGAACAACAGCAACACAACAATTACCACACATATCGCTGCAAGAACGAACATCGCCACGCGAGATAGATTCATCGTGACACAATATAACCAACCCCGTTGAAAATGTCAAAACTGGTTGAACAAATCAAGTGTTCGTGTTATAATTTGGTCGTAACTCAGCCGTACCGAATTTTTGCCACAGGGTGCACAGAGTTCACAGAGAGATTCTTTTTTCTCTGTGTTCCCTGTGCTCTCTATGGCAAACTTGAGCAGTTACATTTGGTCGTGTGGTTTTGAAACGAGAGGAGCGTCCTATGGTAGTCAAAACAATGGACACCCTGCCGCGCGTTGCAGCATCGGAAAAGATGACTTTTGAAGAATTTCTAGTGTGGTGCGATGAGGACACGCGCGCCGAGTGGATCAATGGAGAGGTTCAAATGGTAGCACCAGCCGGAGACAAACATCAAGACCTAGCCGATTTTTTGCTTACGATTTTGCGCCAATTTGTGCGCCAGAAAAAATTGGGATGGGTTCGCAGTGCTCCCTTCTTGATGCGTTTGCCCCAAGTCCCCAGCGGACGCGAACCCGATATTTTGTTCGTGCGCGCCGAAAATCTTCATCGCATTCAACCCGCGTTTCTCGATGGTCCTGCCGATCTGGTCGTCGAAATCGTATCGCCCGAAAGTGTGGGACGCGATCGCGGCGAAAAGTTTGTCGAGTACGAACAATCAGGCATTTCCGAGTACTGGCTGATTGACCCTGATCGTCGTCGCGCGGAATTTTACCAGTTGGACGCGCGCGGAATGTATCGCCTCGTTGAACCTGACGCGCAAGGTGTGTATCGTTCATGTATGGTGGATAGTTTTTGGTTGCGCGTGGATTGGCTGTGGCAAGACCCTCTGCCATTGGAAGAAGATGTGTTGCGTGAGATTCGCGAAGGGCAGACGGGATAAGAGGGCTCAAGAAGGCAAATAGGCAGGACGCGCCTTCCTGTCTTCTAATGCCCTCTTCGCCTTCTTTGCCTTCTAATGCCTTCTTTGCCTTCTGATGCCTTCTCCGCCTTCTGATGCCTTCTTTGCCTTCTGATGCCTTCTCTGCCTTCTGATGCCTTCTTCGTCTTCTAACGCCCTCTTCACCCTCTTCCCTGAGGTCCCAATGCCCGAATTCAAACTCATTTCTCCCTTTCAACCCACCGGCGATCAACCCACCGCAATCGCCAAACTTGTCGAAGGATTGCGGCGCGGCGATAAATTCCAAACCTTGCTCGGCGCAACAGGCACCGGCAAAACGTATGTGATGGCAGAGATTGTCGCGCGTGTGCAAAAGCCGACGCTCGTCCTTGCGCACAACAAAACACTTGCCGCGCAATTGTACGCCGAGTTTCGCGAGTTCTTTCCGCACAACGCTGTCGAGTATTTTGTATCGTACTACGATTACTATCAACCCGAAGCCTACGTGCCGCAACAAGACCTTTACATCGAAAAAGATTCGAGTATCAACGAGGAAATTGATCGCTTGCGACTCGCGGCAACGTCCGCGCTCTTGTCGCGTCGCGATGTCATCATCGTCGCGTCGGTTTCGTGCATCTACGGTCTGGGTTCGCCGGTGGATTTTGGTGAGGTGCGTCTGACGTTACAACGTGGCGAGATACGGAATCGCGACAAGGTGTTGCGGCATCTCATCGAAATTCACTACGAGCGCAACGATTTCGAGTTGGCACGCGGTAAATTTCGCGTGCGTGGTGATACGCTCGAAGTCGCTCTCGCGTACGGCACCACCGCGTATCGCATCGAATTTTTCGGCGATGAGATTGATCGCATCGTCGAGATTGATACGGTCACCGGCGAAATTTTGCAAGAACATCAACGCGTGGAAATCTTTCCCGCCAAACATTTCATCACGCCGCAAGAGAAACTCCAAGCGGCGATTGCCGACATTGAAAAAGAGTTGGAAGAGCAAATCGCCAAATTCAAAGCACAAGGCAAGTTGTTGGAAGCACAACGCATCGAACAACGCACCAAGTATGATTTAGAGATGCTGCGCGAGGTGGGGTATTGTTCGGGCATCGAAAATTATTCGCGACCACTCTCGCGTCGTCCACCTGGTTCACCGCCTTGGACTCTCCTTGACTTTTTCCCCGACGATTTCCTGATGTTCATTGACGAATCACATATGACGATTCCGCAGGTGCACGGGATGTACAACGGCGATCGTTCGCGCAAAGAGACACTCGTCGAGTACGGTTTTCGTTTGCCCAGCGCGCTCGATAATCGTCCCTTGCGTTTTGAAGAGTTCGAGCAGAAAATTCATCAGGCGATTTTTGTTAGCGCGACCCCAGGACCGTACGAATTGCGCGTCAGTTCCCAAATCGTCGAGCAAATCATTCGACCCACAGGACTTGTTGATCCCGAAGTGATTGTGCGCCCGACCAAAGGGCAGATTGATGATTTGATCGCCGAGATCAAAAAGCGCATCGAACGACACGAGCGTGTGTTGGTCACAACACTGACCAAGCGAATGGCGGAAGATTTAGCCGATTACCTGCACGACTTGAATATCAAGGTGCATTACTTGCATTCGGAAGTGCAAACGATCGAGCGCGTCGAAATCTTGCGCGATTTGCGTCTTGGTGTGTACGATGTCGTCGTCGGTATCAACTTGTTGCGCGAAGGACTCGACTTGCCCGAAGTGTCGCTAGTCGCGATTCTCGACGCGGACAAGGAAGGATTTTTGCGGAGCGAGACCGCGCTCATCCAAACGATTGGACGCGCCGCGCGCCATGTCAACGGTCAGGTAATTATGTACGCGGACACGATTACCGATTCAATGCGCCGCGCGATTAACGAGACGAATCGTCGTCGCAAGATTCAGATGGAGTATAATGCCAAGCACAACATCGTGCCGCAAGGCATCGTCAAGCAAGTGCGCGACCTGACTGATCGCGTGCGCGTGGCGGCAGAAGCACGCGCCGAATACAAGCCGCGTGAGCGATTCGTCGTCGAAGCCACTGAAGGCGCGCGCTTGATTGCCGAATTGGAAAAGCAAATGAAAGAAGCGGCGCGCAATTGGGAGTTTGAAAAAGCCGCGCTGTTGCGCGATCAAATCTTTGAACTACGACAAATGCTAGAGATGCAAGACACGCGACCCGAATGGGAGAAGGCGCGCGCAACGAGACACAAGGCAAAGGTGTGACGCGTAGCATAATCAACCGCGCGAATTCCGCTGGATCGCGCGAGGGAGGTTCAGATGCGTTTTACGAAACTGGTGGACTATCTTGCCAAACTCGAAGCCACGACCAAACGATTAGAGATGACTGCAATTTTGGGTGCGTTGTTCAAAGAAGCCACTGCCGATGAAATCGCGCCGATTATCTACCTGACCCAAGAACGACTTGGTCCCGCGTTCGAGCCGATTGATTTTGGAATCGGTGAAGCACTTGCCGCCGAAGCGTTGGCAAAAGCATCGGGCAAAGACAAAGAGGCAATCAAAAAGTTGTACAACCAACACGGTGACTATGGCATCGTGGCAGAAAAATTGTTGAGCGATAGTGGCAAAGCGTTTACCGTGACGCAAGTGTTCGACCGTTTGAAAGAAATCGCGCTCGCTAGCGGCGAAGGCGCGATGACACAAAAGACCGATTTGCTTGCCGATTTGTTGCAAAAACTTTCGGGACGCGAGGCGCGCTATGTCTTGCGCATCCCGTTGGGACGTTTGCGACTTGGCATCGGCGATCCAACGGTGATGGAGGGATTGTCGTGGTCGGTGACCGGTGACAAATCGTTGCGTCCACAAATCGAACGCGCGTACAACGTTTGCTCGGACTTGGGACAAGTGGCGCGCGTGCTCAAATCGGAAGGAGTAGATGCGCTTGCCAAGATTCAGGTCGAAGTCGGCAAGCCGGTGCGAATGGCACTCGCCGAACGCGCCAAGAATGCCGAAGACATTGTGACACGACTTGGCAAGTGTGCCATCGAAAACAAGTACGACGGTTTTCGTTGCCAAGTGCACAAGCGCGGCGATGAGGTGCGCATCTTTTCGCGCAATCTCGAAGAGACGACCGCGATGTTCACGGATATTGCCGATGGCATTCGCCAACAAATCAAAGCCAAGACCGCGATTTTGGAGGGCGAAGCACTCTCGTACGATCCAGAGACCGGCGAATTTCATCCGTTCCAAGTGACGATGCAACGCAAGCGCAAGTACGATGTGGCAGAAATGACGGTGAAATTTCCTCTGCGTCTCATCGCTTTCGATTTGCTGTATCTCGATGGCAAAGATTTTACTTCGCAACCGTACAGCAAACGACACGAAACACTTGCCTCGATCATTGCACCCGGCGAACGCGTGGAACTGTCACGACATTTAATCACCCAAGACGCGAAAGAGATCGAAAAATTTTTTATGGAGGCAATCACCAACGGCTTGGAGGGCATCATCGCCAAGCGTCTCGATTCGCGCTATCAAGCGGGGATGCGCAATTTCAACTGGATCAAGTTGAAACGATCGTATCAAGGACATCTCTCGGACACTGTAGATGGAGTGATCGTGGGCTATTTGCGCGGACGCGGGATGCGCGCGCGTTTTGGGATCGGCGCGCTTCTCGTTGCCGTGTACGACGACGACCAAGACAAATTTGCCACGATTGCCAAAATCGGCACCGGTTTGTCCGATGCCGAGTGGCCCCAAATGCGCGAGTTGCTCGATAAAATTGCGGTCGCGCAAAAACCCGCGCGCGTCGACGCGCTCATCGAACCCGATGTGTGGGTGGAACCCAAGTATGTGATCGAAATGCAAGCGGACGAGATTACGCGCTCACCGGTGCACACGGCTGGCAAAGTGGGAGACGAGCCGGGCTATGCACTACGGTTTCCGCGCGTCGTGGGTTTCATTCGCACGGATCGCAAGGCAGAGGATGCAACAACAGTGAAAGAGATTTTGAGGATGTTTGAAAAACAGGGGAAATCAATGAGCCAATGAGCCAATTGCCTAATGAGCCAAAGGTTGGTATGGGCATTTTGGTTCATTGGCTCATTGGTTCATTGGCTCATTGATCTATTGGCTCATTGCTTTGTGCCCCTGGAGGGACTTGAACCCCCAACCTCGGCGTTAGGAGTGCCTCGCTCTATCCACTTGAGCTACAGGGGCGCGTGTCAAGTATAGCACAAATTAGGTGTGCGCACAAACCTGATGGTGCAGGGCTAGTGCAAAGTTGGTATTGGCAACTACAAGTTGCCGCGACAAAAACCCAAAGCCGTTCGTCTTTCGTCTTCCGTCTTTCGTCCTTCGTCCTACGTCTTTCGTCCTTCGTCCTCTACCTTCGCAACACCCGCCCCGCACGTGCGCCCGTATGCGCGCCGCGCTCAATCGTGACCACACCGTTCACCAACACATACTCGATGCCGCGCGGAAACTGATGCGGCTCGGTGAATGTCGCCGTGTCCGCAATCGTTTGCGGATCGAACACGACGACATCAGCAAAATAGCCCACGCGCAATTCCCCGCGCCGATCCAACCCCAACATCCGCGCGGGACCCGATGTCATCTTGGCAATCGCTTGCTCCCACGTCAACACGCGTTCGTCGCGCACGTACTTGGCAAGCACGCGCGGAAATGTGCCGTACGCGCGCGGATGGCACTGCGATTCGGCGAGTGGTCCCGTTGGCGCGCGTGCCGACGAATCAGAGCCGACGAACACCCAAGGGACGCGCATCACGGTTTTCACATCGTCTTCGGACATACTAAAGATGACGATTTGCACGATGCCTTCGTTCGCGAGAAGCAAATCGAGCGATGTTTCGACCGGGTCCTTGTTCCACATCTCTGCGATTTGCCACACGGTTTTGCCTTGCAACGAACGATCACTCGCGCAACCGACGATGAGAATCTTGTGCCAACCTGAATCCACCGCCGGGTTTTCCCACCCCGGTCGCGCTGCGCGCACCGCCTCGACGATTCGTTGACGCGTGTCTGCATCGCGCAACCGTTCCGCGAGTTTGCTCCAACCGCCCTCGTGCGCCCAATCAGGAAGCACAACGCCCAAGCCGGTGGACGAGGCAATGTATGGATACTGATCGGCGCACACCACCAGACCGCGCTCGCGCGCTTGGGCGATTTTTTCTAAACTCGCGTTGACCTTGCCCCAGTTGTTTTTGCCCGCCGCCTTGTGATGCGCGAGTTGCACGCGAATCTGCGCGCGTTCGCCAATCGTGATTGCTTCGTCCACTGCCTCCAACAAGCGCTCGCCCTCGTTGCGGATGTGGCTGGCGTACAATCCGCCGCGTTCAGCCACCACGCGACTCAACGCGACAAGTTCATCTACATCGGCGTACGATGATGGCGGATAAATCAATCCAGTCGAAAGTCCCCACGCGCCTTCGTCGAGTGCCTGCGCGAGAAGACGTTGCATTTGCGTCAACTCGTCCGATGTGGGCGCGCGCATCGCGTAACCCATCACGCACGCGCGCAGTGTGCCGTGTCCCACATAGGTCGCATAATTCGTCGAAAGTCGCGTGCGTTCCACGCGCGTCAAATATTCGTCGAGTGTTTGCCAATCGAGTACAAGTTCGGGATAGCGCGCCATTTCACGCATCAAATCATCGCGCGCGGCACCGAGCATTGGCGCGACAGAACTGCCACAGTTGCCGGTCACCTCCGTCGTCACACCTTGATGGATTTTGCTGTCCATCGTCGGCGCGAGAAAAACCGTCTCGTCGCTGTGCGTGTGAATGTCAATGAAACCGGGCGTCACGTAACGATTCGTTGCGTCGAGCACGCGCGCGGCAGTCGCGCGCGACAAATCGTCCAGCGCGGCAATCGTATCACCAACGATGCCAACGTCTACGCGACGCGCCGGCGCGCCAGTGCCATCGAAGATTGTGCCGTTGCGGATGATGAGGTCAAAGTGAGGGGAAAGTTGCATCGTGCTCCTTGGGTTAGAGATTAGAGATTAGAGATTGGAGATTGGAGATTGGAGATTGGAATCTCTAATCCCTAATCTCTAATCTCCAATCTCTAATACGCGTCCAACTCTTCCAGACGCGCGTCATCAATGCCAAAATAGTGTGCAATTTCGTGGCGAACGGTTTGTTGAACGAGTTCGATGACTTCGTCCGTCGTGCGCGCGGCGCGCAGAATCGGCTGACGGTAGATGCTGATTTTGTCGGGCAAGACCAAGCCGTAATCGTGTGTGCGTTCGGTGAGCGGGATGCCGTGATAAAAACCGAACAGGTCGTACGGATCGTCCACACCTGCCGCGTCTAACGTTTCGTCGTCTGGCAATTCTTCGACCACGATTGCAACGTTCGCGATGTGACGACGCAAATCGCGCGGCAATGTGTTCAACGTTCGTTGCACGATACGTTCAAATTCTTTGAGGGTCATTCGGAATAATCGTAGGGGCGAAGCATGCTTCGCCCCTACAGTTTGGTGGCAATGAATTCACGCAAACGTTTTTCCAATTCGTCAGCGGTTTGGCGAAACGCGGCAAGGCGCGTGGCTTCGTCGCCTTGCACCGCCGAAGGATCGGGCAGTGCCCAGTGTAGTTTGTGCGTTGCGCCCAGAAACACCGGGCACACTTCTTCCGCGCACAGTGTAATCACGTAATCGAATTTGTCGTTCGCGAACTCGTTGACGCTTTTGGAGCGATGATGCGATGCGTCAATCCCGCGTTCGGCGAGCACGCGCAACGCCAGCGGATTCACGGACGATGGTGCGCTACCCGCGCTGAACACCTGTACGCGATCACCTGCCAGCGCGCGCAACAATCCTTCGGCGATTTGCGAGCGCGCAGAATTGTGCACACACAGAAACAAAACACGTAATTGATTTGTCATTTTTTTCATCTTGTAGGGGCGAATCACCGATTCGCCCCTACATCCCCCGTTCATTTCCCGCGAATAAATTCCTCCACCATTTCGCGCGCCTTGTCGTCGGGAATTTGTTTGGGTGGCGATTTCATAAAGTACGCACTCGGCGCAACAATAGCGCCCTTGAGTCCGCGATCGAGCGCGATCTTGGCACAACGCACCGCGTCAATCACCACACCCGCGCTGTTCGGTGAATCCCACACTTCGAGTTTGAGTTCGATGTTGAGTGGCACATCGCCAAACGTCGTGCCTTCCATTCGGATATAGCACCACTTGCGGTCGGTAAGCCAAGGCACGTAATCGCTGGGACCGACGTGCACATTGTCTTCGGGCAATTCGTGACCCAGCATCGAGGTCACTGCATTTGTCTTGGAAATCTTTTTCGATTCCAGACGTTCGCGTTCGAGCATATTCAAAAAGTCGGTGTTGCCCCCAAAGTTAAGTTGATACGTGCGATCCAAACGCACACCGCGATCCTCGAACAAACGCGCGAGAACGCGATGGGTAATCGTCGCGCCCACTTGGGATTTGATGTCGTCGCCAATGACAGGCAAGCCGCGCTCTTCAAAACGCTTTTGCCAATATTTTTCGCGCGCGATGAAAACAGGAATGCAGTTGACGAACGCGCATCCCGCGTCGAGAACTTGTTCGACGTACCACTTGGTCGCCTCTTCCGAACCGACGGGCAAATAGTTGACCACCACATCGGTTTTGGTGGCTTTGAGAATGCCCACCACATCGTCCGTCGGTCCAGGGGCTTTTTCGATGATCTTGGACAAGTACTTGCCCAGACCATCGTGCGTCATTCCGCGATGCACTTTGACGCCGGTGAGCGGCACATCGGTAAACTTGTAGGTGTTGTTGGGCTTGGTAAAGATCGCTTCTGCCAAATCCTTGCCGACCTTGTTCTTGTCAATGTCGAACGCGGCGACGATTTCAATGTCGCCGACGTGATAGCCGCCCAAGTTGACGTGCATCAAACCCGGTACTTTGGTGTCCACAGGTGCGTCTTGGTAATAGTGCACGCCTTGAACGAAACTACTGGCGCAGTTGCCCACGCCGATAATCGCCACGCGTACTTTGCGACTTTTTTGTTTTGGCACGCCAATCCTCCTTGTATGAATGATGTATTTTGTCGAACAGACCAACACGGCACAATCCCTCGTGTGCCGTGTTGCTCCCCTGCTGTCCTAATCCATCACGCGCATCGCGCGCTCGATGTGTCGCGTGTAATCGGGCAAAAGACGTTCGTACGGTTGGGACATCAACGGCGAAGAGATGATGAAATCGGCGGACGCGCGATTGCACGCGACGGGAATGTTCCACACCACCGCGATTCGCAACAACGCTTTGACATCGGGATCGTGCGGTAGCGGTTCGAGTGGGTCCCAAAAGAAAATCAAAAAATCAATTTCACCTTCCGCGATTTTCGCGCCGATTTGTTGATCCCCGCCGAGTGGACCGCTTTGCAACTTGATAATGTCCAGTCCCAACTCTTTCTCCAAGAGCGCGCCCGTCGTGCCCGTTGCGTAGAGGATGTGTTGCGCGAGTGTGCCGCGATTGAACTTTGCCCACTCGAGCAAATCGCGCTTTTTGTTGTCGTGTGCCACGAGCGCAATCTTGCGTTTGACGACAGGCGGCGCATCGGTTGACGATTTTACTCGCGCGTCCATAGTTTCAAACGTGGATTTTCAGTGATGCCCGGAATGCGTCCGCGCTTGGCAATCGGTTTGCCGTCCACTTCTTTGATGTCGCCGGTGAAATCAATCGGCGGCGCGGCACTGATCGCGCTACCCACACCATAGCCATCCACCGGCGCGCCTTCGCGCTTGAACAGTTCGATGCGTTCGAGATCGAGTCCGCCGCTCACGAAAATTTTGACGCGCGTAAAACCGGCTTGATCGAGCCGCGCGCGAATTTCTTTGACGAGGTCAGGTGTCACGCGCCCGCGTTCCGCCGGCGTATCGAGACGCACGCCCCACAAGCGATCGCCGAACACGCGCGCGACGCGCAATGCTTCTTCGGCTTCGTCGTGGAACGTGTCCACGAGTGCGATGCGATTCACTTCAGGTGGCATCCACTTGTCGAACGCTTCGACCGCGCGCACCGTATCGCCGAAAATTAGAATCAAAGCGTGGGGCATCGTGCCTGCGGGTTGCTTGCCTGCCAATCGCGCGCCGAGTGGTGTCGCGCACGTGACGCACCCGCCAATAATCGCGGCGTACTCCATCTGTGCGGAGACGTTGGGATGAATGTGTCGCGCGCCGAACGAAATGACCGGCACGGGCGCCGCCGCTTCGACGATGCGACGCGCGGCGGTTGCCCAACCACTGTGCGATGCCAAGATGCCGAGTAGCGCGGTTTCGTACAAACCAAACGTCGAATAGCGCGCGCGAATGCGGAGCACCACTTCTTTGCGATTCATCGGCGCGCCTTCGTCGAGATACCACACTTGCGCGTCGGGTGGCAACACGCGCGCCAAGAGTGCCAGGGCTTCGCGCATCCCACACAGAATCCCGTCGCGACCCGGAAAAATTTCCATCGTCACGACGGGATCGAGACCTTCGCGCGCCAGAATATCGCGCGCGCGTTGAAAGTAAATGTCGGCGTTGTCGCCGCGCAAGGTTTCGTCAGTGATGCTGGAGAATGGATTCATCAATGCGCCTCAACGTCCAGAATAAACCTGTGAGGTCTGCAAGACCTCACAGGTTTTGGAGACCTTGCCACGTGTTCAAAGGATCGGTTGAGCGAACGATGTGCATTCCCGCGTCGGCAAAGTGTTGGAACGCGGCATCGGCTTCGGCGGTATAGTCGAGTGCGCCGGGGACGACCACAGGCGAAGTGCAATCTTCTAGCAAGTACACTTTGCGCGCCAGTTTTTCATCGCGCGCGCGAATATCGTCGAGCAAGTCCGCAATCGTCCAGGCGACGCAATGACTCTTGGCTTCGCCCGCGATAATCACCGCATCGAACGTTTCGAGTTTCTGGAAAATTTTTTCGTCCTTGAGTGCAAGGGGCTTGCCATCGTAGCCGATTTCGACTTCGGGTCCCAAGACCGAATAGTGTTCGGTGAGTGGCGCGTTGCCTTTGACGTGAAAATCGGGTTGGCTATAGCGCGCGATGCTGTGAAAGAACACGGCTTCTTCAAACGCCGATACGAGCGCGTGCCCAATGCCGCCGAGCATCGCGTGGTAGGGCCAGATGGTGAGCGCGTACTTGCCGCTCTGTTCGAGTTGACGCGTGTAATGCTCCAGATGTCGTTGTCCTTCTTCAACGCTGATGCCCAACGATGCGGCAATGGCGGGATTGATGCGCCATTCGCCGCGTTGCACTTGCTCGGCAGTGACGAGTGTGAATGGTGCAGGGTGTTCGCCGCGTGCGTTCACGAGAAAGAGCGCGTGAAAAATCTGCGCGGCTTGGTGTGTGTCCATCGTCGGAACGATTTGTGTAATGTGCGCGAGATTGCGATAGATGAACTCACACAAGCGGCGCGTATCGTCCAACGCGCCAGTACCCGAACGTCCACCTACGTACAACTCAAAGTCGGGCAAGCAAAAGGTGTTTTGCACATCAACGACGATGAGACAGATGCGAAACGCATCGTTCGCGGCAGGTTCGATGTGATGTTGCCGTGCCCACTCGCGCGCTTGTGCCGCGCGCTCTTGGTACGGCACACGCCACACTGCGTTGATGCGCATCGCGTCCAAGTGCGTGGGTAAGGGTAATTCGCGGAACATCGTTGTTCTGCCTCCTTCACTTGGCGACGGGTGATGGTTCGACGTTCAACTCTTCCAATTGTCCGGTGACCGCGTAAATCACGCGTTCACCAATGTTGGTGACACGATCACCGATGCGTTCGAGGTTGTGCGCGGCAAAGAGCAAGTTGAGCGCGCGTGTGACCGTGCGCGCGTCTTCGATGACAAATGTCAACAATTCACGAAAGACTTGTTTGTAGAGGTTGTCCAATTCATCGTCGCGCAAACACACCGCGCGCGCGGCGAGCGCATCGCGCCGCGCAAACGCATCGAGCGATTGCGTGAGCATACTTTGGCAAATGTCCGCCATACGCGGAATATCAATCAACGGTTTGAGGAGCGGTTCATTGCCCATATGCAACACGATTTCGGCAAGATTCTTGGCGTGATCGGCGATGCGTTCGAGTTCGATCGCAATCATCAAGCACGCGATAATTTCGCGCAAGTCGCTAGCGAGCGGTTGTTGCGTAGCGATGAGTTCGTACGACTGTTCTTCGATTTGATAGCGAATGCGATTAATTTCGGTATCGCGCGCAATGAGTGCTTGCGCCATTGCGCGATCGCGCGTCTTGAGGGCTTCTAATCCTTCGGCAATCGTCTGGTTGGTGCGCGCGCCGAGTTCGAGTAACGTGGTCTTGAGAGCACCGAGTTGTCGCTCAAAAGTATCGCGTGGCATAGTCTCCTTTCACAATGAGCCAATGAGCCAATTGCCCAATGAGCCAAAACGCTTCGCTCAATGAGCCAATGAGCCAAAACGCTGCGCTCAATGAGCCAATGAGCCAAAACGCTGCGCTCAATGAGCCAATGAGCCAATTACCCAATGAGCCAAATTTCTTTCGTCTTTCGTCCTCCGTCCTTCGTCCTTTTGGCTCATTGGTTCATTGGTAAATTGGCTCATTGACACAAATGTTCACCAACAAAACCCTCCTCATCACTGGCGGCACTGGCACCTTTGGTAACGCCGTGCTCAAACGATTTCTCGATACCGACATCGCCGAAATCCGCGTCTTTTCGCGCGACGAAAAGAAACAGCACGATATGCGGCTGGCGTACAACAACCGCAAACTGAAATTCTACATCGGCGATGTACGCCGCGCGGAAAGTTTGCTCGATGCGATGGTCGGCGTGGATTTTGTCTTTCACGCCGCCGCGCTCAAACAAGTGCCGTCGTGCGAATTCTACCCAATGGAAGCGCTGATGACGAATGCTGTTGGCGCGGAGAACGTGATGAACGCGGCGATTGCCGCAGGTGTCCAGCGCGTCGTTCTCCTCAGCACCGACAAAGCCGCCTATCCCATCAACGCAATGGGCATCTCCAAAGCGATGATGGAAAAGTTGGCGATTGCCAAAG
The DNA here is from genome assembly GCA_026417715.1 of Anaerolineae bacterium. GTDB lineage: Bacteria > Chloroflexota > Anaerolineae > UBA4142 > UBA4142 > VGOB01. The sequence goes on from JAOACU010000014.1 coordinate 19,542, forward strand.
CGCGCGTCGCCGCCGAGCGCGGTTGCACGATCGTTATCACGCGCTATGGGAACGTGATGGCATCGCGCGGCTCGGTAATTCCACTCTTCATCGAGCAAATCCGCGCGGGCAAACCACTCACCGTCACCGATCCACAAATGACGCGCTTTATGATGAGCATTGAAGATGCGGTGAATTTGGTCCTCTATGCTTTTGAACACGGGGATGCTGGAGACTCTGTCTCTTATACACATC
>JAOACU010000151.1 GCA_026417715.1 Anaerolineae bacterium
AGATGTGTATAAGAGACAGTATCGAGGGATGTTGGAGGCGGTAGGTTTCTCAGAAGTGACCGCGTACAAGGATGATTGGGGTGTGCTCACGGCGCGGCGCATCGAGACACCGCCGACAAAGAATGAAAAGAAAGAGTGAAGGTTATGCGTGAAGAAACAGAGCGTCACCGATACACACTGCGTTACACTGTGTTCGGAGTGCTGTTTGGACTGCTCTTCCCGCTGGTAGCGACGCTTCTCGATGTGATGCGCGCGCGCCTGCCGTTGACGCTGGAAAGTGCATTGTATCGGCAATCGGTTGAACACTTGCATTGGATCATTGATCTTGCCCCTCTTGTCTTGGGAATGTTTGCCTACTTTTTGGGGCGGCAACGCGATCGGGTGGCACAGTTTGCCGATGTGTTGGAGGAACGCATCGTCGAACGCACGATGGAACTGACGCGTTTGAATCGGCAATTGCAGCAAGACATTGCCGAGCGTCGTCGTGTAGAGCAAGCCCTAACCCAAGAACGCAATTTACTGCGCACCTTGATTGATAGTCTCCCCGATTTAATCTACGTCAAAGATCGCGCTAGTCGCTATGTGCTTAGTAACGCCGCTCACGCGGCGTTTTTAGGTCTGTCTTCCCCCGATCAAGTAGTTGGCAAAAGCGTTTTCGATCTATTCCCCGCCGACCAAGCCCGTCAGTTTCGCGCGGATGATGAACGCGTGATGCAATCGGGTCAGCCGATGCTCAACCGCGAAGAACGGGCAATAGATCGTGTCAGCGGCACGTTGATTTGGAATCTGACAACCAAAGTGCCGTTGCGTGACGAATCGGGCAAGGTGATTGGGCTATTGGGTATCGCGCGCAATATCACTGCACGCAAGCAGATGGAAGAGGAGGTCGAACGACGTAAACAGTTCTTCGAGTCGTTGTTTATGAACAGTCCAGTCGCGATCGTCACACTGGACACGGCGCATTGGATTACGGCGTGTAATCCTGCCTTTGAAGCATTGTTCGGGTACACCGCGGACGAAGTGATTGGACGTGAATTAGACGAATTGATCGTGCCACGAGAAGAATATGAACGCGCCAGTCAGTACACCAGTTCGGTGATGGGTGGTGCAATCATTCACAGTACGGGCAAGCGACGACGCAAGGACGGCTCGCTGGTGGATGTGGAAATCTTTGGCGTGCCAGTGATGGTGAGTGGACAGCAGATTGGCGCATTGGGGATGTATCACGACATCACCGAGTTAGTGTATGCGCGCGAACAAGCCGAAGCCGCCGACCGCGCCAAGTCTGCTTTTCTGGCTGCGATGAGTCACGAGATTCGCACCCCACTCAACGGCGTGATTGGGATGACCAGTTTGTTGTCCGATACACCACTGACGCCACAACAACGTCAATTCGTCGAGACGATTCGTTTCTCCGGCGAAAATTTGTTGAACATCATCAACGACATTCTCGACTTTTCCAAGATCGAAGCCGGGCGAATGGAATTGGAGACCACCGATTTTGATTTGCGCCAAGTGGTGGAAAACGTCGGCGCGTTGTTTGCCGAACGCGCCTCGCAAAAAGGTCTAGAGTTGATCGTCTCGATTGATCCGAGCGTGCCCACAGCCCTGCGCGGCGATCCGTTTCGCCTGAGTCAAGTGTTGACGAACTTGGTGAACAATGCTGTCAAATTCACCGAGCGTGGTGAAATCACCGTGACGGTACAGCAAATCGGCTTGGACGATGGACGTGTACGCTTGCGCTTTGCGGTCAAAGATACCGGCATCGGCATTGCTCCCGAACAACAAGCGCGTCTCTTCAAACCTTTCTCGCAAGCCGATCTTTCGACGACGCGCAAGTATGGTGGTACTGGTTTGGGTTTAGCGATCTCGCGGCGTTTGGTCGAAATGATGGGCGGACACATTGCCCTGACCAGTCGCTTGGGAGAAGGAAGCACGTTCGAGTTCATTATACCGTTGGAGTTGGGATCGGCAGAAGCACTACAGCAATCGCTGGTAGCCGCCAATTTGAAAGGTGCACGCGTATTGATCGTGGACGATAACGCGACGAATCGTGCTGTTTTGTATCATCAGGTTATTGCGTGGGGAATGTTGCCCCAAAGCGCGTCGAACGCGCGCGAGGCGTTGGACAAGATGCGCGCGGCGATCAACCAACCGTTCGATGTGGTATTGCTGGATATGGAAATGCCGGAGATGGATGGTCTTGCGCTCGCGCGCATCATTCGTTCCGATCCTGCGCTACGCGCCACCAAATTGATTTTATTGACCTCCGTTGGACGTTTGGGCGGTGAGGTCAATTTCCAGCAACTCGGTTTGGATGGAGTGTTGGTCAAACCAGTGCGTCAATCGGAATTGTACAACTGTTTGATTACGGTCTTGGGTGTGACGACGATGGAATTGGAAACAGTGCGCGAGACATTGCCGAGTGTGGCACGTGAGGAGGGCAAGGGGATACGCGTTTTGGTTGCCGAGGATAACGCTGTGAATCAACAAGTCGCGGTGTTGATGCTCCAAGCGCGCGGTTATCACGTGGATGTAGTGAATAACGGCAAAGAGGCACTCGACGCGCTGGCGCGCGCTTCGTACGATATGGTGTTGATGGATTGCCAGATGCCCGAAATGGATGGCTTTGAAGCAACGGCGCAGATTCGCGCGCGCGAAGGTACAATGCAACACACACCGATTATTGCGCTGACGGCACATGCTTTGCGTGGTGAACGCGAAAAGTGTATCGCCGCAGGGATGGACGATTATCTCGCCAAACCACTCACGCCCGAGACGTTGTATAGTACCTTGCGTCGTTGGTTGCCCTCCGCGCGTCCCAGCCCCTCAGAATCAGTAGCGATGCCCGAAACACCACAACCCGATGAGACCGAGCCGATTCTGAATGTGCGCGTGTTGGAAAGTTTTCGCCAACTGCAAGCCCCCGATGAACCCGATTTAGTTCAGCAGTTGATTGATTTGTATCTCGCCGATGTACCCGAGCGCTTGAACGCGTTGCGCCAAGCGATTGCGCAAGGTGATGCGACCCGCTTGGCGCAGACCGCGCATTCGCTCAAGGGAAGTAGTGCCAACATTGGCGCGCAACGCGTTGCGCGCGTCTGCCTGGAATTGGAGCGTTGTGGCAAGGCAAATGATTTGACCTCGGTTGCCGAGCAACTCGCCGTGTTGGAACAAGAGATTGAGCGCGCGCGTCAGGCGTTACAAGAACTCAAGGAGGCGTCGCGATGAGGATACTGGTGGTAGAGGATGACAATGCAATGCGCATGTTGCTCAAGCGCGCGGTCGAGAAATTCGGTCACGAGTGCTTGGTGGCGGAAGATGGTGCGCAGGCGTGGGACATTTATCAGCACACGACCATCAACGTTGTGATTAGCGATCGTGTGATGCCGGGGATGGATGGCATCGAACTGTGCCGACGTATTCGTGAGACGCCGCAGAACGGTTACACCTATTTTATTTTTCTCAGCGCGATGAGTGAACGCTCCGATGCGTTTGAGGGCTTGCAAGCCGGCGCCGATGATTATCTGACCAAGCCGTTTGTGCCCGACGATTTGCGCGCGCGTCTGCTGGTTGCCGCGCGCATCACGGAACTGCATCGCCAGTTGCTCGAACAGCAAGCCGAACTCAAACGGCTGAATCAAGAATTATTCGAGCAAGGGCGGCGCGATCCGTTGACGCATTTGGGCAATCGTCTGCGGTTGATGGAGGATTTGGTCGTCATCATCGGACAAGCCGAACGTTACGACAAACGCTATTGCGCGGTGTTATGTGATGTGGATCACTTTAAGGCGTATAACGATTTCTACGGGCATCTTGCCGGTGATGAAGTGTTGCAAAAGGTCGCGCAAACGATTGTCAAGAATTGTCGTAACGGCGATGCGGCGTATCGGTTTGGTGGTGAAGAATTTCTGCTGATTTTGCCAGAGCAAACCGAAGCGACGGCGGTGATTGCCGCCGAACGTTTACGCAAGATGATCGAAGCACTCGGTTTGCCCCATCAAGCCAAAACACCACCAGGGGTAGTGACGATCAGTGTAGGTGTTGCCGCCTTAGAACCCGGCGATTACAAAGCCCCGCATCTCTGGCTCAAACGCGCGGACGATGCGTTGTATCGCGCCAAGCGTGATGGACGGAATTGCGTGCGGAGGGCGGGAGAGTTGGTGTGAGGCGTGTTGCGTGATGCGTGTTACGTAATGCGTATTGCGTAATGCGTAAACTTGTAACCTGAAACCTGAAACCTGAAACTTGCAACTTGAAACCCAGTGAGGCACTATGGACGGAAGTCGCATTCCTCAAGTTACCCAAGACGAAAACGCGCGCGATCTAGCGGCGCGCTATGCACCGATCATTCTTGCCGACGAGCGCGAGCCGTTTAGTATCGTTGCGGTTGGCTATACGATTTTTGATCGCGAGGAAGTGTCGCTTTCGTTTCCCAAACGACGAGTCGAGTGGACGAGCGTGGGCTATCCCGCTGTGCGCGCCATCGAGTACGCGCTGTGGTGGGATTGGGACATTGAGCACCTGTACGAACTCGAACACGTGTGGGCGTTCATCGGCGCGGATGGGGCAGTGGTCGCCGTCGAGGCGAGTTGGCACGGGATGTTTGGTCCTGCGGAGGTTGATGGCAAGCCGCCGCTTGAAGGCACGCACCCGGTTTTGCTTGCGCAACCGGGCAAGCATGCGATGGCGGCAACGATTGAGCCGTTCGATGAGATTCGCGAGTGGGCAGAGCAAAACACCGGACGCGACGCGGGCAAGGACGGCGTGTTGGACAATGGTTTGTTTCTTGGCAGGTTACACAAGACACCGGAGAATGACGCCAAAGTTCAAGCGTATCTCAAGCAATTCGCGTTCACCCCAACGTGGCAATTCACCAAGCGTTTCCCAGTCACGCGTGAAATGCTTTTGCCTTGGCACATACTCGCCGAGTGGATTCCCGCGCGCGTGGCGTGGTGGCTCACGCAAATCTGAAGTCGCTTGATAGGCGAATGAATTCGCGGCGACGAAAACCCCAAGCCGACCTCCGGTCGGCTAATCGAGTCCGTGCGGCTGGGCTTGAGTAACCAGTGGTGTTAGTTCGAATAAAGTGGGTGAGGGTATTTGTCACGCTGAGCCCTTCCTTCGTCAGGATAAACTCCGCGAAGCGTCTCTCCAAGTTCTTTGAGAGATTCTTCGCTTCGCTCAGAATGACAACGAGCACGATTGGTTGTCGCAGTGGTTTCAACGCTCTGCATTCAACGCCGCGCGCACCACGTCTTGATCGCTCCAAGGATACTCGGTGGTGCCAAAGCACATCGAGCGCTCGTGCCCCTTGCCGCACACGATCACCACATCGCCCGCGCGCGCGTGTTCAATCGCAAACGCAATTGCCTCCGCGCGATCCGCAATCACGTGATAATCTCTAATCTCCAATCTCCCCGCTTTTTTCAATCCCTCAACAATCTGCGCGTTGATCGCGTCCAGCGATTCAGTGCGCGGGTCTTCGGCAGTGACCACGATGTGATCCGCGAGTCTCCCCGCGATTTCGCCCATCATCGCGCGTTTTTGCACATCGCGCAGTCCCGCACATCCAAAGACGACGATGACGCGCGCGCGCGCCAATTCGCGCGCGGTCTCTAGCGCGTTTTGTAGCGCGTTGGGTGTGTGCGCGAAATCCACGATGACGGTGAACGGCTCGCGCTGCAAAATCTCCATTCGCCCAACCACACCACGCACGCGCGCAATCCCCTCGCGCATCGCCTCGAACGGGACGCGGCGCGCAACCCCCGCGCCAATCGCCGCGAGAATGTTGGCGACGTTGTAGCGTCCAATCAACGGCGATTCGATTGGCAGTTCACCGAACGGTGTGACGACGGTGACGCAAAGCCCGTGTGGAGAGTGTTGAACATCGCGCGCAAAAATGCTGACCGCTGACCGCTGACCGCTGACCGCCGAGAATTGATGGTCGTCGGTCGTCGGTCGTCGGTCGTCGGTCGAGTAGATAACTTGCTCATCCGCCGGAATTTGCCGCAGGAAATCAAACACCCCGCGCGCATTGTCATCCGCGTTCAACACAGCGACCTTCGCGGTGCGCGGTTTGCGGTACGACGTGGCAAGCGCGCGAAAGAGCATCGCTTTGGCATCGCGATAATTTTCCCAGGTCTGATGATAGTACAAGTGATCGTGGGTGATGTTCGTGACGACCGCCACATCGAATTCCACCGCGTCAAGCCGCCGCTGTGCCAGCCCTTCGGACGTTGCTTCGATCACCGCGTACTGCATCCCTGCTTCAACCATTTGCGCGAGATAGCGTTGCACGTCGGGTGAGTCGGGTGTAGTGGTGTGCAGTCCCGTGTCAATCTCTGTTTCACCAATCGTTGCGCCGATGGTCGTAATCGTTCCGACTTTGTGTCCTGCGCTTTGCAGAATGGACGCGATGAGGTGACACGTCGTTGTCTTGCCGTCCGTGCCGGTGACGCCGATGACGCGCAGTTTGCGCGAGGGAAAATCGTACCACGCGGCGCAAAGGTGGGCGAGCGCGCTGCGGGCGTTTGGAACAGTGATCAGTGGACAGTGGACAGTGGACAGTGGGACAGTTTCGGTGACGATGGCGGCAGCACCGCGCGCGAGAGCATCGGGGATAAAGCGCGCACCGTCAACATTCACACCGGGAATCGCGACAAAGAGCGCACCAGGAATCACTTGGCGCGAGTCGGGCGTGATGCGCGTGATGTCCACGTCGCGCGCATTGTGGATTTCGTACGTGGGGAGCGCGCGGAGGAGGGAGAAGAGATTCATAGAACCGCAATTTCACTCTTTGTCACCGCGAATACGAATGCGATCTTCTTCGACGATCCACAATTTCCCTATAACGGATTCACGGTCAAGTAGCGGCGCAAATTTCTTGACGAGAGCAAGAACGGTTGCCTTGTCTTGTTTCTTGCTACGAATGACGATGATGCCGTGATAATCGGAAGGCGGATAGGCACGCAGGTTGCTAAAATCCAAATCGAGTGTAATCAGACAGCGCGCTTCGTCACGAACGCGCGCGGCAATGGTGGCATCGTCCTTGCCTACCAAACCTTGTTCCGCTACGCTGGTTACATCGTGTTTATGTG
>JAOACU010000152.1 GCA_026417715.1 Anaerolineae bacterium
GGTTTAGGGTAACTCTTTACCAACTCCGCTAAATCCTCTGGGTATCGCGTGGCAATGCTGAGTTCATTCAACTTGGCAATCAGAGGTTGATATTCCTCAGGAATATCCAAACGGGCTAATCGAATCAGTTCATACAAATCATGAGTGTACGGCGGATGCCTGTCCTGCGATTCGGAAACGATTGCCTTGAGCATTTTCTCGATTGCCAAATGACAGAAAAAGATGACGTGAATGTAACGTCTGGTTGTAAACATATGCCGAGCAGATTCGATATCATACTTGGCACTGGCAATCCAATTTTGGGTTGTCTTTTTTAACACCTTCACAGCGGCGATTATATCCTAGTTTCCTATGCTTGGCAATCTGTGTTGATAAAGAACAGAGGTGGGGCAATATCCCACCTCTGTTTTTACCACATCACTTGTCCTTTGCAATCTGTTTGACACACGCTTGCGCTGCCGCAAGACGCGCGACTGGCACACGGAACGGCGAACAACTCACATAGTTCAATCCGATGCGATGACAAAACTCGATGGACGATGGATCGCCGCCGTGTTCACCGCAGATGCCGACTTTGAGGTCGGGACGCGTGGCGCGTCCTTCCTCCACCGCAATCTGCATCAGGCGACCCACACCCACTGGGTCGAGTTGCTGGAATGGATTGAACGGCAGAATCTTGTTCTCGACGTACTTGAGCAAGAACTTGCCTTCCGCATCGTCGCGCGAGAAACCATACGTCGTCTGCGTCAAATCGTTCGTGCCGAACGAGAAGAACTGCGCATACTCGGCGATTTCGCTTGCTGTGAGCGCGCCGCGTGGAATCTCAATCATCGTACCGAATTTGTATTCGAGATCCACACCTTGCTCTGCAAGCACTTTTTTCGCTTCGGCTTCGAGTATCTCGCGCTGATGCTTGAGTTCGTTGACGTGACCGACGAGCGGGATCATAATTTCGGGATGCACGTTGACGCCGCGCTTTTTCAGAATGCACGCGGCTTCGATGATCGCGCGTGTCTGCATCACCGTGATTTGCGGCATCATAATCCCCAAGCGACAACCGCGCAAGCCAAGCATCGGATTCGCTTCGCGCATCTGCTCGACGGCTTTGAGCATCGCCTCTTTCTCTTTCAACAGTTCAGGATTGTTGCCGCGCACGCGCAACTCGGTCACTTCGACGAGCAACTGTTCGTGCGAAGGGAGAAATTCGTGCAAGGGTGGATCAATCGTGCGAATCACGACCGGCAATTCACCCATCGCCTCAAAGATGCCGACGAAATCTTCGCGCTGAATTGGCAAGAGTTGATCGAGATACTTTTGGCGTTCTTCATCGGTCTTCGCCAAAATCATCTTTTGCACGATGGGCAAGCGATCGGTCTCGAAGAACATATGCTCGGTGCGACACAAGCCGATGCCTTGCGCGCCGAACTTGATCGCCATCCGCGCATCGCGCGGATAGTCTGCGTTTGCCCACACTTGCATACCGACTTCGGGCGCGTTCTTCATTCCCTTGCGCGATTTCTTGAGTCGAATCTCATCTGCCCACGCAAGCAAGGTCTTGAGGTCTTCGTCTTTGTCATAGTCGGGCAAAATCATTTTGATTTCGCCAAGAAATACTTCGCCCGTGCCACCGTCAATCGAAATCACATCACCTTCCTTGATCACCTTATCGCCGACGGTGAACAAGCGTTTCTCTTCGTCCACATGAATACTTTCGCAACCTGCGACGCATGGCAATCCCGCGCCACGCGCCACGACTGCCGCGTGTGACGTCGCGCCACCGTGTTGGGTCAAAATGCCTTTCGATGCGTACATCCCATGCACATCTTCGGGCGATGTTTCGTAGCGAACGAGGATGACGTGCTTGCCTTCCTTGCCCAGTTTCTCTGCGGTGTCAGGATCGAAAATTGCCAAACCCGTTGCCGCGCCGGGCGATGCGTTCAAACCAGTGGCAAGTAGTTTGCCTTCTTGCGCGGCTTGCGCTTTGGTGGCTTCATCAAACTGCGGCATCAACAATTGCACGACGTGATTCGGCTCGACGCGTTGAATGGCTTCCTCTTTGGTGATCAAGCCCTCGCGCACCATATCCACCGCGATCTTGACCGCCGCGCGCGCCGTGCGTTTGCCCGCGCGCGTTTGGAGCATATACAACTTGCCGCGCTCGACGGTGAATTCAAGGTCTTGCATATCGCGGTAATGCTTTTCCATCTGGCGCGCGATCTTGCGGAACTGTTCGTACACCTTGGGATTCTTTTCCTTCAACTCGGCAATTTTGACCGGCGTGCGAATGCCCGCGACTACGTCTTCACCTTGCGCGTTCGCCAGATATTCGCCGTACAATTCATTTTCGCCGGTGCTGGGATTGCGCGTGAACGCGACGCCCGTACCGGAATCCTCGCCCATATTCCCAAAGACCATCGTCACAACATTGACCGCTGTGCCGAGATCATCGGGAATCTTGTTGATGCGACGATAATCCACCGCGCGCTTGCCCATCCACGAACCGAACACCGCGCCAATCGCAAGTTCGAGTTGTTTGTACGGGTCTTCAGGAAATTCTTCACCGATTTCGTTTTTGTACAATTCTTTGAATTGCGTGACGACTTCGGTCAGCGCGTTGACATCGAGATCCGTATCGGCTTTGGCGTTATACTTGGCTTTGACTGCATCGAAAATCGCATCGAACTTTTTGCCTTCGATGCCCATCACGATACGACCGAACATCGCGATCAAACGCCGATACGCGTCCATCCCGAAACGCCGATTGCCGGTGAGCGTCGCCAAACCTTCGAGCGTTTGCGCGTTCAATCCCAAGTTCAACACCGTGTCCATCATTCCGGGCATCGAGAACTTGGCGCCTGAACGCACGGACACGAGAAGCGGATTCTTGGGATCGCCGAATTTTTTGCCGGTCTGTTTTTCAACGACCTTGAGTGCGGCGAGCGTTTGCTCCCACATTCCTTTGGGAAATTTTTTACCTGCGGCATAGTACGCGTTGCACGCTTCGGTGGTAATCGTAAAACCGGGCGGCACGGGTAACTTGGCTTTGGTCATCTCTGCCAGACCTGCGCCTTTGCCACCGAGCAAGTCGCGCATATCCTTGTTGCCTTCGGAAAACAAATAGACCCACTTGTTGTTTGTGGACGCTTTGGGTTTGGCAGTCGTTTTGACTGTCTTGCGTTTGACTGTTTTTGCCATCGTACAAATTCCTCCTATGTGAATGATTGCCTCCGATCGTACGAACACACGTCCTTGTGGGTCCTTCCAATCGGGAGTTTATTTGTCCTACCTCTATTCAGCAAGTTTTTCCATCAACACTTGCTTGACTTGTGACACCGACACGCGAATCTGTTCCATCGAATCGCGATCACGAATCGTCACTTTGCCATCGTACTTTTCATCGCTCGGAATCGCCGATTGATGATCCACCGTCACGCAAAACGGCGTACCGATTTCGTCTTGGCGGCGATACAATCGTCCGATACTGCCGGTGTCATCGTACATCGTCATCATCGCGGGACGTAAATCGGCGGCGATTTTGCGCGCAAGGTCAACGATTTCAGGACGATTGCGCGCAAGTGGCAGCACTGCGACCTTGAACGGCGCCAGTGCTTTGGGTAACCGCAAGACGACGCGCTTTTCACCGCGCACGGTCTCTTCGTGATAACTCTCGAACAACGCGACGAGCACCGCGCGATCCACGCCCATCGAGGGTTCGACAACGTACGGAATATACTTTTCTTTGGTCTCGTCGTCAAAGTACGTCAAATCCTTGCCACTCAACTTTTGATGCGCGCCCAAATCGTAATCGGTGCGACTCGCAATCCCTTCGACTTCGCTCCACCCCATTGGGAAACGATACTCGATGTCGTAGTTGCCTTTGGAGTAATGCGGCGGCTTTTCTTGTTTCACATCGTCGGGATCGGGTCCCTCGATGTAGGTACGATCAGGACGAATCACCTTGACGCGAATGTTGTCATCGCGAATGTTGAACGTTTGTTTCCACCAACGCAAACGTTCGTCGCGCCAATAGTCGTGCCATCCGTCTTCGGTACCAGGTTTGACGAAGAATTCGACCTCCATCTGCTCGAATTCGCGATCACGAAAGATGAAATTACCAGTGATGATTTCATTGCGAAACGCGCGCCCGATTTGCGCGATGCCGAACGGAATTTTTTTGCGCATTGATTGTTGCACGTTGGAAAAATTGACAAAGATGCCTTGTGCGGTTTCGGGACGCAAGTACGCCAGTGCCGCATCGTCTTCAACAGGACCAACGTGCGTTTTGAACATCACGTTGAATTGGCGCGGTTCGGTGAGCGCGCCTTTGACGCCGCAGTGCGGGCATGCTTCGCCGGGAATTTGATCGGCACGGAAACGATGGTGGCAATTCTTGCACTCAACCAACGGATCGTTGAATGTGGCAACGTGCCCACTGGCGACCCACACTTGCGGATTCATAATGATTGCCGCGTCGAGTCCAACCACATCGTCGCGATCCTGCACCAACGCTTTCCACCACGCGCGTTTGATGTTGTTCTTGAGTTCCACGCCCAGCGGACCGTAATCCCAAAATCCGCCAATCCCGCCGTAAATCTCCGAACCTTGAAAGACAAAGCCGCGTCGTTTGCACAATGAGACGATTGTTTCCATGTCTGGCATAGGTGTTTCCTCGAAAGTAATCTACAAACGAGTAACGATAAGATGACCATCACGATCGTTGAAACAAAATTGCAACTGATTGAAGATCGAGTGACGACCGAGTAGATTGAAACCGATTCGCAACTGATCTGAGAAACCAACTTCTGCCGTGATGTGAAAAGTGTCCAACATCAATCCAACTGGATGAAGATAAACTACAACAAGGTTGCCACCCAAGCCCCAGACCAACACTCGGCGTCCCAGTTTCAGATCAATACCCAAACGCTCTGCAATGCTCGCATCAAAAATCGAATAGACTGCACCTGAATCCACCAGAGCCATATCTTCTGTTCGTCTAGAATCACGGAACAGACCAACACGGACAATTGGCATACGTTGTCCACGCAACAACCTATACGACAAGCGTATGCTATTGGCGTTTGACATTGGCTTCCTCGTTCCAGTCAATCGGAAAATTGCTGGGTAGAATGCGTATGTCCTCTGCGCGCGGGACATACGTAACCAGCGGTATCACTTCAGGTTTCACCCGATCGGCAAGTGCATACAATTCAGCGCGCGTGGGTGCTATGGCAATCACTTGACGATCCCAAATTGCCAGATAACGCCCAGGATACTTTTCTTCAAACTCTGGTTCGTGTTCGTTCAACCAAGCATCCCAGTCGCGTACTTGTTCGGCGGTGGGTGCAATGCGTGCTTCCCAAGGTACCGCGACTGAACGGGTGGCGCTGGATTTAGATGAACGCACAACTTGGCGTTTTATTGGCTTGCGCGTTCGCGCGCGATATACCACGCGCGTTTCGCGCGCTCTTTGTGCCCCTTTACTCGTTCGCGACATATTTCCTCGCCTTCAACTCGCGCAAAAATTCTACACTCTTCAAGTTCCGTTCCAGATGATATGTGATGTAACGCAACATCACCGTTTCCACCTGCAGCATCGTCTCACCTGACACACACAAATCGCGCACGGTTGCCCACTCGCGCGTTTGCAGATAACGCAACACCTTGAGCACGTCCAACGGAATCACTTGCGCGTCGTGCGCGTGTTCAAGTTGCGCACGCCGCGTTTGCACACATTCGGGATCGAGCACGCCGCCGGCTTCCACGCTAAAGTAATTTTCGGTCGGCTCGATGCTCTTGCCACAGTGCACACAGTTGAACAACTGTGGACGATAGCCCGCGTACTGCAACACGCGCAGTTCAAAAAAGCGCGCCAGCACATCAGGATCGGTAGTGGTTTCCCCCAGCCACGCCAACGCGCGCAACAATTCGTCAAAAAGCGCGCGATTTTCGGTTCCCTCTTCGGCAAACTTGTCCACGAGTTCTGCCAGATAGTACGCATAACCGATGCGTTCCAAATTGTTGCGCAAAGGCAGAAACGCGTCGAGCGTATCGGCTTGGGTGATGATGTCGAGTTGTTTGCCTTTTGCCAAGAGCAGGTGCGTGTGTGTGAACAACTCCAAGTGCCCACTCTTGCGAGAAGTGGGCTTGCGTACCCCTTTGGCAATCTCTCGCAACTTGCCCAGATTCGGTGTGAGCAACGTCACCAAGCGATCGGCTTCGCCGTAATCGGTGCGTTTGAGCACGATTGCCTCGACGCGGTACAGTCGCTCTCTCATTGCAGATTTAAGATTGTAGATTGCAGATTGAAAATCTGCAATCTACAATCTGCAATCTAAAATCAGGTCATCCTCCGCGCACCGTGTTGTACTTGTACGGGCGTTCCCAATTCCGCTGCATCTTTGCCTGATACAACGCTTCGACATCAAGATTAAGTGCAGAACACAAATGCAAGATGCGAATGATCGCGTCTACCAACTCTTCGCCCACGTGTTCAAGCGATTCGCCCTTCTTGTATGCATCGGTGGCTTCGGATATTTCGGTGTGAATCAGTGCCAGCATCTCCCAGATGCGCGCAGGATCGGACGAAAAGCCCTTGGCATCGGCAAGCGCGCGCACCTCGCGCATTTTTCGATTTAGTCCATCGTCACATTCTGGTTGCATAGTCTTTGTCATTATACCACAGATTGGCACGATGAAAAAACGCGCGAGTCACGCGGCGACTCGGCGATTTTACAAACAGCGCAAAGTGTGGTAGAATACAAGTGTCGTTGGGAGATGGTGCAACGGTAGCACGACTGACTCTGGATCAGTTAATCGTGGTTCGAATCCACGTCTCCCAGTCAGTAATACCGCTACTGGGTAGGGCGGTATTTTTTTCTCCGATACACACACGGCTGGTGCAAAGTCTGGCTTCAACAACGTAAAATCAGTTGAGCGGCTTTATGCAGGTGCGCTGCAAAATGCCGCCGCGCTTCCGCCACATTCGTGTAACCTTTCCGCGCCAATAACCCCAACACGACATTGTTCACCACTGCCATCACATGCGCCGCACACCCCTGCCGCACCCGACTCCGATCCTCCCGCAACGTCACATCC
>JAOACU010000153.1 GCA_026417715.1 Anaerolineae bacterium
TCGCTGCGCTCAGCGTGACAGGTTGCCTTACCAGCATTACTTTTATAGCCCCCCTCCGTCTTCCGTCATTCTTCCCCCGTCCGCACCAACTTGTCGGGATTCATCATCCCATCAGGATCGAAGGTGCGACACAGCGCGCGCAGCGCGGCGATACCCAGCGCGCCTTTTTCGCGCGCCAAGTACGGTGCGTGATCTGTGCCGATGCCGTGCTGATGCGTAATCGTGCCGCCGTGCGCGTGAATCGTTTCGCTTGCCGCCGTTTTCATCGCGCGCCATCGTTCGAGTAGCGCGTCAGGATCGGCGGTGCGACGAAACAAGTATGTGGTGTAGATGCTCGCCCCATCGCGATAGATGTGTGAGAGGTGCACCAGCACGAGGACGCGTTCATCGTACGCGCGTGCGGCGTTCACAATCGCCTGCGGAATCGCTCGCGCCGCGTCTGCAACGCGCGCCCAAGGTAGCGCGGTCTCCAAAGTGTCCACCGCCACGCCGCGCTCCCAAAGTGTGTTGCGCAGATACGGCGACAGAAAACGATTCTTTTGCCACGTGTGTCCAATCAGCGTGCCGATGACCAAGCCACCAAATCGGCGACACGCGGCGGATGCCGCGCGCGGCGAGGCATCGGTCACGCCGAAAATCAGCAAGCATCGTTCGGCGCGATAACCGATCCAACTCAACGCGCGCGTTGCGGGTTCGATCCAACGTTTGCCTGTGAGTAAAAGTGTCGTCTCGGTTTCTTGCGCGTCGCTCAGGCGTAGCATCGAAACAGGCAGGTTGTTTTGGACGATGTAGCGCACCGCCGCGATGCCTTGCTCCCACGTGGGAAAAAAGACGCCGTGAAACGATTCAGCGCGCGGACGCGGACGCACGCGCACGGTCGCTTGAGTAATCACACCGAAACGTCCTTCGCTTCCCAATACCATCTCGCGCACATCGGGACCAGCGGCGGACGCCGGAAAAATCGGTATCTCCACGTGACCTTGTGGTGTTTGCAAACGTCCACCTGCAAACATCTGCTCGATGCGTCCGTAGTACAACGATTGCTGTCCACTCGAACGCGTCGCAATCCAACCGCCGAGTGTCGAGTACTCGAACGATTGTGGAAAATGTCCCAGCGTGTAACCGCGCGCGTCGAGGTGACTTTCGAGGTGCGGTCCCGCGACACCCGCCTCGAATGTTGCCAAGCGACTCGTTTCGTCGAGCGACAACAGACGATTCATCCGCGTCAGCGCGAGTGTGAGCACAGGCGCGGCACTCGGCGATGGATTGATGTGCCCGACGACACTCGTGCCGCCGCCGTACGGAATCACGCGCGCGCCAATCGCGCGCGCGTAACGTAGCACCTCGACGATTTCATCTTCGGATGTGGGCAAAGCGACACCATCGGGAAACGTGTCAATGCGACCCGAACGCAGCGCGATCCAGTCTGGCAAACTTTGTCCGCGCGCGTGCCGCACGCGCGTCTCCGCATCGGTTTGCACGAGGGGATGAGTAGGCAAGCGCGATGTGGGCACAGTGGCTAACACAGCGCTTAGGCGCGCATCGGGAAATGCGGACAGCGCGCCGAGTTTTTCGACAAGATAATTTTCTGCCGATGCAGGCAAAGGATAATCAATCGAATCGTCGCCCCAACCGTTCCACCGTCGCATAAACTTGTCTCTCGACAACGCGCGCGTCATCGCTCAAGATTTTTTGCAATTTCGTGTTCGATAATCCCGCGTTGCTCTGTTTGCGCGAGCACCGCGCGCGCTTCGACTACATCGCGTTTCATTTGCTCGATGAGCGCGTCCACGCTCTCGAATTTCTTTTCGGGGCGCAAGCGTTTGACAAAGTGCACTTCGATCACTTGATCGTACAAGTCCGCATCAAAGTCAAAAATGTACACTTCGACAAGACGATGTCCTTTGTCGAACGTCGGACGCACGCCAACGTTTGCCGCGCCGCCGTACCACTGCTCGCCGATTTTTACGCGCACGGCGTAGATGCCATCCGCAGGAATGAGCCGCCGTTCCGCGATCGCGAGATTCGCCGTCGGAAAACCGAGCGCGCGTCCCCGTTTGTCTCCTTCGATGACGCGACCACGCACGGAAGGATAACGCCCCAGCAATCGCGTCGCCGCGTCCATTTCACCTTGCGCGATCAATTCGCGCACGCGCGTACTCGAAACGATTTGCCCATCGAGCGTGTGTGGCTCGACGACGGTAACGGTGAACCCCAATTCACGTCCGAGCGCGCGCAAAAATTCCACGTTACCTTCGCGCTTGTAGCCCAACGCGAAATCTTTGCCGCACAGAATTTCGATGAGGTGCAAACGCGTGACGAGTAGTTCGATGAACGCGCGCGCGCGTACCTGCGATGTCTCCAGACTGAACGGAAAAACGATAACGTAATCCAAGCCCAACGGCGCAAGCCAATCCAATCGCTCTTCGATGGTACTCAGGTAACGCATCGGCGAATTGGGGTGCAAAACGATCTTGGGATGCGGGTGGAGCGTAACGAGCGCGCTCGCGGCATTCAATTCGCGCGCGCGCGCAATGACACGCCCGATGAGATATTGATGCCCGCGATGAATTCCATCGAACGAGCCGATTGTAAGCACGGTAGGGCGATGGAGTTGAACGGTGTTAATGTCGCGGAAAATTTCCATTCTCGATATTTTCGATTGCCGATTGCCGATTTTTGATTAAAAATCGCAAATCACACAAAGACTTTGTGCGGTTTCCACTCTCCCGCGCTTTTACCGCGTTCAAGCAGGGCGATGCACTCGCCGTCTGGGGCGTAGGCGCGTAACAGTTGTGTGGTGAACGCGCGTCCGCAATGCAGACTGTGACCTTGTGTGATACGTCGCGCGTTTTCCGCGTTCACCGCAACGGCTTGGAATTGCACCAGTGCCTCATCCAGCGGGTGCACGTATTGTTCGACGCGTTGTTGCGCGAATGCCGCGCGCAATTCGTCGAGCGTGACCGCATCGTCTAGCGCAAAGTGACCGCTGGCAAGGCGCGTGAGCGCGGTCAGACACGCGCCGCAACCCAAGCGCGCGCCAAGATCGTGCGCGAGCGTGCGGATGTACGTGCCCTTGCTACAATGCACATCGAATTCCACATCGGGGAGAGAGATTTCGCGCGGCGTGATCGAATAGATTTCGATGGGACGCGGCGCGCGTTCGATTTCAACACCACGTCGCGCAAGTTTGTACAAACGCACGCCATCTTGTTTGATTGCCGAGTAGGCGGGTGGCGTTTGCATTTGCCGCCCAACGAATTCTGCTAACGCGCGCTCGACCTCTGCGCGCGTGACTGTGACCGCGCGCTGTGCGACAATCGTGCCCGTTGCATCGTACGTGTCCGTCTCGATGCCCAAGCGCACGCGCGCGCGATATGTTTTGTCGTGCTCGATCAAGTATTCGGTGACGCGCACGGCGCGTCCTAGACAAACAAGGAGCACACCCGTCGCTATCGGATCGAGTGTGCCCGCATGTCCGGTGCGCGCACCGCCGCTCATCTGGCGGATAACGTGCACAACATCGTGCGAAGTTTTGCCCTGTGGCTTGTTGATGTTGAGGATGCCGTTTAGTCCGCGCGGCGCGTGCGCGCGCGGAGGAATTTCGAGTTGAAACGGGCACGCGTGCGGCGCGCCGCAAAGAGGACAAGCACAGTTAGACTTCATTCGCTTGATTTTCTATGTTACAACTGGCACCAGATTCTCAATCGCAATTTGCCGCTCCATCTTTCGGTGGAAGACATACTCGGAAGCATCCAAAATCTCGATTCCTACAATGCGCCCATCGGGTGCATAATTGATGGCGACCTCTTCGGATAATCGCTGTGTGGTCACTTCAGCCGGTTGGTCGGTCAAGCGAATATACAGAGCATCTACTTCGGGATCATAGATAACTTTCACAGACGCCTCCTAAAAGTAGAACGTATATACAGTCACTACAACCAACTTGTCAGGTTCATCAGCGACGATGGCTAGCACCTGTTTGATGGCATAGTACCGCCCACCCCACAAACGCTCGTATTGAAAGTTCTTACGATACCCGTGACGTCCACGCTTTGCCGGCACTCGCTCACCCGAACGAACAGTCTCCACTACTTCTTCCCGCGTTGCGCCACGCTCAGCCATTTGGAGTAGGGCATGATGAGAAAAGTGTACGGGTTTGATCACAAAGTAATCCTCGAACGAATTACTCAACGCGCGGCTTGTTCGTTCCCAACGACTTTTTGATCTCCGCCAACACGCGTTCGCGCGCCGCGCTCAACGGACCATCGAGCAACACACCCGAGGCTTGCTTGTGTCCACCACCACCAAGCCGCGCGGCAATCGTCGCCACGTCGTAACCAACGCGCGAACGCAAGCCCACATCAATCTTGCCGTTCTCTTTTTCGACAAAGAGCACGGCGATTTTCGCATCCTCGACGCTCAACAGTTGATTGATGATACCACTCACGCCATTCATATTCACACCCAACTCACGTTGCAGGCGTTGCGGTACTTCTGCCCACAAGATTATTCCATCCAGCGTGGCTTGGGTAAACACCTTGCCGCGCAAACGCAAACTAGCCAGCGGAATCTGGTTGAACGAACGCTCGATGATGTCGGGAATCGAACCGCCGGCTTCGATGAGCGCGGTGACGATGCGAAACGTTTCGACCGTTGTGTTCGTAGTGCGAAAGCCCAGCGTATCAGTAATGATGCCGGTGAGCAAACACTGTGCCAAATCACGATCCAGCGGCACGTCTAGCGCGCGAATGATGCGGTAGATGATTTCGGCGGTGGAGGCGGCAGAGCGATCTATAAAATTGAGTGGCGCGAAATTTTCGTTGGTGACGTGATGGTCAATCACCAGCACGGGACGCGCGTTGAATTTGGTCGTATCGTATGCCGCGCCAAACCGATCCGCCGCGCTACCGTCCAAGAAGACGAGCAACTCTTCGTTGGTTGGCAGGTTGGGTTTAAGTTCGGTTGCGCCGGGCAAATAGTTGAATGTGTTGGGCACGTGATCGTGACACGCGACGGTGACCGTCTTACCCAAACGTCGCAATGCCCACATCAGCGCAAGCACAGAGCCGATGCAATCGCCATCGGGCATGATGTGCGCGGCAATGAAAATTTTATGGTGCTGTCGAAACAGTTCGATGGTTTGTTCAAAGGAGAGAATCGTACCCATAGGCAGTCAAATGACGAAAGACGAAGGACGGAGGACGAACGCTTTCGTCCTTTGTCTTTTCGTCATTCGTCTTTATGCAATTGTTCCAACACGCGCAAGAATCGTTCCCCTTGCTCAATCGTATCATCGAGCAGGAAATGCACTTGCGGCGCGAAACGCAAATCCAAACTGTGCGCAAGGTGGCGACGGAAAAAGCCGGTCGCGTGATCCAGCGCTTGCATTTGCGCTTGCGTTGCCGCCTCGTCGTCGAAAATCGGCGCGACGAAGATTCTGGCGTGACGCAAATCGCCGCTCACCTCGACGCGCGTGACGTTGACATTGGCGAGACGCGGATCGCTCACCTCACGTTCCAACAGAATGCTGATTTCCTGTTGGATGAGATGGCGCACGCGCTCGACGCGATAGCCAGCCATATTTTAACTCACTTTCACTTTTTGATAAAATTCCAGTTGATCGCCCTCGTGGAAATCGCCAAAGCCCTCGAGCATCAAGCCGCACTCGTATCCCTCGGCAACTTCTTTCACGTCTTCGGTAAAACGTTTGAGTGATGCGATAGCGCCCTTGAACAATTCGTTTCCATCGCGCAGGACGCGCACCGTGCCATTGCGTACGATCTTGCCTTGCATCACGCGCACGCCAGCGACATTCTGCTTTTTCACGCGGAAGGTTTGGAGCACTTGCCCCTGACCGATGAGGCGATCTTCGTACACCGGCTCCAGCATTCCTTTGAGGGCTTTGTCAATATCCTCGATGAGTTTGTAGATGATGTTGTATTGGCGCACATCCACGCCTTCGCTTTCCGCGAGCGATTGCGCGGCGGCTTCTACGCCCACATTAAAGCCGATGACGATACCTTGTGACGCTACGGCAAGCATCACGTCGGAGCGTGTAATCGAGCCGATGCCTTGATGGATGATTTTGACTTTGATTTTCTCGGTGCTCAACTTTTCCAGCGATGACACAATCGGTTCGAGTGACCCTTGCACATCGGCTTTGATGATGAGATTGAGTTCCTTGACGTTACCGGCTTCGAATTGCGCGAACAAATCGTTGAGACTGACAGCGCGCTTGGCTTGTTGTTCGGCGGCGCGCTGGGCGAGCATCCGTTCGGCAGCGCGCGTACGCGCTTCCCGTTCATCCTCCAGTACGACGAATTTTTCGCCGGCGGGTGGCACATCGGACAAGCCGGTGACCGCGACTGGATCGGCGGGCAGGGCTTCTTTGACGGTTTCGCCGCGATCGTTGAACATCGCGCGAATGCGTCCCCACACATTGCCAATCCACACCACATCGCCAACGCGGAGTGTGCCATCCTGCACAAGGAGTGTTGCCATCGCGCCTTGTTGTTTGTCCAATTTGGATTCGATGACGATGCCGCGCGCGGGTTGATTGGGATTGGCGCGCCAATCCGCCAGTTCGGCAACGAACAAGATGTTTTCCAGCAAATCGTCAATGCCGATTTTTTGTTTGGCGGACATCGGCACCACCACCACTTCGTCCTTGCCGCCGTACACGGCGAGCCCCATCTCCGCGAGTTGTTGCTTGACGCGTTCGGGATTGGCGTTGGGTTTATCAATCTTGTTCAACGCGATGATGATGGGCACTTGGGCGGCGCGCGCGTGCGCGATTGCCTCGCGCGTCTGGGGCATCACGCCATCATCAGCGGCAACGACGATGACGGCAATATCGGTGGCTTGCGCGCCGCGCGCGCGCATTTCGGTAAATGCTTCGTGGCCCGGCGTGTCGAGAAACGTAATTCGTTTGTCGTTGTGCGTCACCTGATACGCGCCGATGTGTTGGGTGATGCCACCGGCTTCACCAGCGGCAACGTTCGCGTGCCGAATCGCATCGAGAATCGAAGTCTTGCC
>JAOACU010000154.1 GCA_026417715.1 Anaerolineae bacterium
TTCCAAAATCGGTGAGGGGTGTGCCACGAAACGTTGGCGCACTGAACGCGGTCAACGTCGCGACCACATCGTCGGCAGTGAGCACGTTGCCGTTGTGAAAGCGCACATCGGCGCGCAAGCGAAAAGTGATCGTTCGCGCATCTTCCGAAACTTGATACGACTCCGCCAGCGCGGGCTTGAGCGCGCCGTTGGTTGGATCAATTTGCAACAGCGAATCGAATAGCGCGCTCTGCACGATGCTCGGCAAGGCGTTGACATCGCCGTTAAAGTTTCCAATCACACCCACCGTCACCTTGCCACCAATGGGCACGTTGGCAAGCGTCGGCGTGGGCAAGGGAACCGATGTCGCGTTGGGTGCGCGCGTAGCATCAACGGTCGCGCGCGGTGTCATCACGGTTGCCGTTGCAGTCACGGGACGCGTCGGCGTTGGATCGGATGTGGGAATGCGCACGGGCGCGCACGCCGCAATCAGACACAACGTCATCAAGAGATAACGAAAATTATTCATCCACATCGCACTGGAGTAAATCCTCGATAGTTTCGCGCCGTCGCACGACACGCGCGCGTCCATCGCGCACCGCAATCACCGCAGGACGCGGAATCAGGTTATAGTTGCTTGCCATCGGTAGTTGATATGCGCCTGCAACGGGAATCGCGATGAGATCGCCGCGTTCGACGCGCGGCAAATCTACCGCGTGGATCAGCACATCGCCTTGTTCGCAATAGCGTCCGGCAATTGCGACGCGCTGGGTGGGCGCATCGTTCATCTTGTTTGCCACGCGCGCGGTGTAGGTTGCGCCGTAAAGCGCGGGACGAATGTTATCACCCATTCCGCCATCCACCGACACGTACGTTTTTACATTGCGAATTTCCTTGACCGCGCCGACGGTGTAGAGCGCGACGGCACTGGACGCGATGAGCGCGCGACCCGGCTCGAAGATGAGTTTCAGGTTCGAGGTTTCAGGTTGCAACTTTGAAACCTGCAACTTGAAACTTGAAACAATCGCCTCAGCGACTTGCTCGATGGGTAACTCGTTTTGCGTTTCCGTGTACGGCACGCCCCAGCCGCCACCTAAATCGAGTTCTTGCAATTCCACGCCGACTGCGGCGCGCAGTTCTGCCGCAAAATCGAATAGTGCGGCGATGGTGTCGCGGTACGGTTGCACATCGAAGATTTGTGAGCCGATGTGCGCGTGCAAGCCGACGAGCGTGAGGCGTGAGGAGTGATGTGTGATGCGACGCGCAGCATCTAGCGCGGCGCCGGTGTGAATCGGCAGACCGAATTTCGATTCGGCGATGCCAGTGGCAAGATGGCGGTGTGTGTGTGGATCAATCGCTGGCGCGAGTCGAAGCAGGACACGCACGGTGACGCGTAGTTCATCGGCAATGTGCGCGACGAGTTCGATTTCGTCGAGATTGTCTATGACGATGTGCGTCACACCTTGCGTGAGCGCGGCGCGAATCTCGGCAGGCGTTTTGTTGTTGCCGTGCAAGTAGATTTTGTCGGGATCGAGTCCCACGCGCCGCGCAATTTCCAGTTCGCCTTCCGATGTAACATCAATTCCAAGTCCAGCGTCTTTGAAAATGCGCGCAATGTACGGCGAATAGTACGCTTTGGTCGCGTAGAGCACGAGCGAGTTTTGCCAGCGCGAACAAAACGCGTCGCGAATTTCATTCGCCCGCGCGCGCAAATGTGTCTCGTCGAAAATGTACAGTGGCGTACCGAATTCGCGCGCCAAGTCCACGACATCGCAACCACCGATTTCCAGATGATTGCGCGCGTTGATGCGCGCCGTGCGCGGAAAAAGTTGCATACCGTCCTTGTCTCAGCGTCTACGCGCCGCGTCCGTGACAATGTTTGTACTTTTTACCACTACCGCACGGACACGGATCGTTGCGACTGCGCGGTGGGATGATCATTTCCTCATCCTCGTCTGCCTCTTCGTCATCCCAAGTTTCATCTTCGTCCCAATAGTCTTCCAAAACGTTCAAGCGCGGGCGCGAAAAGACATACACGAACAACGCGGCGACTGCCAGCACGACAAGCGCGGCTTCGAACGTCCGCACCTCGAACCACGATCCCAAGAATCGTCCGATTAGCAAGACGAGCGCGCCTAGAATCGTAGAGACGATGGCTAACAAAATCGAAATGATGGCGATGAACGTGAACGTCCCCCAAATTGTCGAGAGAACATCCGAGAACTTGGTTTGTGACATTTTTCCTCCTGTGACGGGAGACGAACGACCGATGACGGACGACCAAAGACCGATGACGAATTCATCCTTCGTCTTCCTCCGTCCTTCGTCTTCCGTCCTCCGTCATCATTCATACCGCAACACCTGACCCACGCGCACGCGCGCCGCGCCGAGCGCGGGTACGAGACTTGCGAGCGTGGCAAGCACAAGCGCGAACAACAAACTTGCGATGAGCATTTGCGGTGTGACGATGTAATCAATTTGGAATAGCACGGACTTGATGAGTCCCAACAAAAATTGTCCCAGCGGATAGCCGAGTAAAATTCCAAACATCCAACCGAAAAATCCCAACGCCAGACCTTCGGTGAGGAAAACTTGGGTAAGATGCGCGTCCGTCGCGCCAATCGCGCGCAACACGCCGATTTCGCGGCGTCGTTCGAGTACGTTGAGCGTCAGCGTGTTCAACACCCCCAGCGCGCCAATCGCACCGACGATGAGTGTCATCGCATACAGCGCGAGCGTGAGGATGCGCGTTTGTTCCTTCGCCGCGCGCGTTTCACGATACGCCGACCCCGCGCCCATCGAATAGCGTTTGAATTTCATTTGCAATTCACCCAAACGCGTCTCGACCGTCGCAGGATCGTGCGCGTCGAAACGCAACGCGAAGAACGTTGCCCAACCCAAACGATTCTGCATCCGCTCGACCATCGTCTCTTCGACGAACACTTTGCCCGCGACGACACTGCCCAGAAAAATGCTGTTGTCAATGACGATTCCCACCACGCGAAATTCGCGCCGCGTCTCGCCAATTTCGATTTCGATCACATCGCCGACGCGCGCGCGCCGTTCCAGCGCGAGATCGGTGGAGATGACGACGGCGTCGTTTTCATCCGCGCGATACCAGCGTCCATCCACCAAGCGCGGCGCATACAAGCGCGTGTTCGCAGGCACGCCCCACAGACGCGCGCGCGCCGTGCCGACCCACGCATCGCCGAACGACCACACTTCGACATCGCGCACACCTTGCACCGCGCGCAAATGCGCGGCAAAGTTCGTGCCCACCCACTCGTCGAACCAGACCCACGCATCCGCGCGAAACGTGCGAAACAAATCGTCAATCGCCGTGTCCACCGATGCGCTGACACTTTGCGCGGCAAGCGATGTGGCGACCGCAATCGCGATGATGAGCATCGTCACCACCGAACGCGCTTGGCGTCGCGCAAGATTGCGGAGCGACATCGCGCCAAGCGGCGGCAACGCGACGATCTTCTGCACCAGCCGATCCACGCGCCCTTGTCCGTACGTCGAAGTGATGCCGTACGCTTCCAGCGCGTCCTTGACGCGAATCGCCGTGCCTGCAAGTGTCGGAATCAGCGCGCCGATGAGCGTGACGATGATGCCGACAATCACACCCAACACAACACCTTCGGGCGCAATCGTGAAACCGATGTCGAGGTTGAGCAGTGAACCGATGTACGCGAGCAATCGCCAACTACCGATCGCGCCAAGAATCGTACCGAGAATCGTGCCCGCGATGCCGTACAACAACGCGGCGATGAGATAGATGGCGATCACCTGCGCGCGCGTGCCGCCAATCGCCTTGACGATGCCGATTTCGCTGACTTGTTCCGTCGTCATTGCGGCGAGTGTGTTCGCGACGAGAAAACCGCTGACACCTAACCCGACGGCAGAAAACACGCCGAGCAACACAAAGAGCGCGTCGAGTTCGCGCTTGCCCAAATAGTTTTGCGGATCGCGAATCGCTGCCGCACCGTGACTCACGCCGCGCCGACTCAACAAGCGCTCGGCTTCGCGCGCGGTTTCGCGCACGTGGGTCATATCGTACACTTTGAGCAACGCGTGATTCGCGCCGCTGATGCCCAAGAGTTTGCGCACGTCCGCCGCGTTCGCGTACACCGTCGCCCAATCGAGAATCGCCGCGCTGGGATAGTTGGGACTTTGCGCGAATCCCGCGAGGGTGAGCGTCATCGTCGTACCATCGCGCGCGCGACATTCGATTGTATCGCCGATTTCGACGCGCCACGCGTCGCGCACCGACACTTCGGCGACGAATTCGCCCGCTTGTGGCGCGCGGTCGAGCAAGCGAATTTGGTTGATGCGTTGCGCGGCAAAATTTTCCAAGCCCCAGATGTACACATCGCGATACACGCCGTTCCACTTGCACTTGGTAAAATAATTGTTTCGCAGTTCCACTGCCGCAACGTTCGGCACATCTTCGAGCGCGCGCGCGGTCTTGGGTGGCGCATCCCACACCCAAAACGTAATGTCGGCTTGCGACGCGTTGCGATACGCATCCTCTTGCGCGCGCGTCAAGTTCTGCGCGGTGGAAACAATCGCGACGATGCCTGCGACACCAATCGCAATCGCGCCAATCGTGAGCAGCGAACGCACACGCCGTTGCGTCACATCGCGATACGCTTTGCGGAGGAGAGCAAACATCGCGCGTATTGTAATGCAGGATGGGGGAAAGGGCAAGCGGGAGGCGCGCGCGTGGAGCGGGGAGCGAGAGCGCGAGCGCGCGAGAGAGTGAAGGGGCGAGAGAGCGAAAGGGCGAGAGTGCGAAAGGGCGAGAGAGATACGCAATACGTGATACGCAATACGTAATACGTAATATTGCGTATTGCGTATTACGTTGTATCTTGAACCTGAAACTTGTAACCTCGAACCTGTAACTTGCAACCTCGAACCTGCAACTCGCAACGTGAAACTTGATTCCTTGCGGACACGCGATATAATGCGTGCACTTTGGAGAAAGGGAATGAACGTATTCATCGAGTTTGCGTTGACGTTACTTTTGGGTTTTACGGCGAGCGGCATAGTGTACTTGGCGCACGGCGCGTTGGGAGCGCGCGCGTTCCGTTTGTCCGCGCGTACGACGGATCGAATTGCGATTGCGTTGGTGATTGTGTACAGCATCGTGTTCAGTGCGATGACGGTCTTGCGTTATCTCTCGTTCAACATTGGTTATCTGGATCACGTCAATTCGTGGGATTTGGCTCAGTACGATCAAATCATTTGGAATTCGTTGCACGGGCGTTTGTTCGAGAATTCGTTCTTCCCCGATGCGCCGAATTTTATGGGCAAATCGTTCACACCGATTCTCCTCGCGTTCGTACCGCTCTATGCGTTGTGGGCAAGCCCAATCGTATTGCTGATTGTGCAAACAGTCGCGCTGGCACTTGGCGCGCTACCGATTTACTGGACAGCGCGCGTGCGCATCGGACGCGGTTTGGCGCTCACACTCACACTTGCCTATCTGCTCTCACCTGCGCTCCAAAACACGAACGTCGCCGAGTTTCACGAAGTCGCGCTGGTGACACCGTTTCTCCTCTACACCACGTTTTTCCTCTTGCGACGACACTATGCGGGGTTTCTCATCGGCTTGGGATTGACCTTGCTAATCAAAGAAGAGATTGCGCTGATTACCGTGATGTTTGGTCTCTACATTTTCTTGTTTCAACGTCAACGCGGGTTGGGCTTGGGTGTGACACTATTCGGTGTGGTATGGACTGTCGCGGTTCTGCAATACGTTATTCCGTATTTTCGCACGGGGATATGGGGTGGTACATTTTACTACTTTGAAGGTGGCACAATCGCAGGTGGTGGCGCGCGCTATAGTTATCTTGGCAAAAATATCCCTGAGATTATCACGACCATACTGACGCGCCCTGACATTATCGCCGCTGAAGTGTTGATGCCATCCAAGATTGCCTACGTGCTTCATTTGCTTGTGCCGCTTGCGCTCTTGCCACTCATCGGATTTGAGATGAGCGCGCTTTCCTTGCCGACGTTCGGTTACACGCTCCTCAGTCGGTACGCGCATCAACATTCGCTTGCCGCCGCGTATCACGCGCCGATTCTGCCGTTTCTCTTTGTGGGCGCGATCATCGGCTTGGAACGTGTTCTCAAATGGCAAGCCGCGCGCGCGTCTTTGTGCGCACACGCGCTCGCCGCGCTGCTACTTGTCACGAGTGTCAGCAGTTATTGGCTGGAAGCGCCAGGTCCGTTCGCGCGCAAATTTCAACCTTGGCGTTACACGCTCAACGAACACACCGCGCTAGGACATCGCGCGCTCGAACACATTCCCAAGCACGAAGGCATCGTCGCGGCGCAAAACGAATTGCTAGCGTATGTGAGTCAACGTCGCTTTGTGTATGAAGTGCCTGTGAAAGACTATCGCCAATTCGATTATCTGTTTGCCGACCGCACGCGCGGGTGGTATCGTGTGCACGAAAGTTTTTGGGAGCCATATCTGGCTTCGGGTTATTTCGATATACTCTTCGATGAAGATGGTTGGGTAGTGGCTAAACGTCGCACGCCGACCACGCCCGTTGGAATTTCGTTCGATGGCAAAATGACGTTGCTTGCGTACACACTGATACCCGAAAGCGACTGGCGCGGTGGCGAGACATTGCGCCCGATTGTTGCGTGGCGCGCCGACGCACCGATGCACGAACGCTACATCGTCTCAGTGTGTCTGGAAGATCGGCAAGGGCACGTTTGGAAATGTGATACGCGCGAACCCCAGGATGGTAACCTACCAACGAATCGTTGGATCACAGGACAAATCGTCCAAGATCAATACTGGATTCACATTGACCATTTTGTACCAACAGGTGAATACTTGCTCGTTGTCCGTGTTTACACGCCATCGCACGATGCATTGGTCGCGCGAGATGAAACAGGTAAACCATTGGACGAACACGTTACCTTACTTTCCTTACCGATTCAAAAGAGTCAAGCCAGCGTGACAGCAAGTCAAATCAACATCGAGCAACGTTTGATGATAGATTTTGGTGAACTGCGATTAT
>JAOACU010000155.1 GCA_026417715.1 Anaerolineae bacterium
ATCCAGAACCGGTAGTGCTACAAAAGTGATGCTGGTAAGGCAAACTGTCCCGCTGTGCCCTTCCTTCCGTCAGGGTGAACTCCGCGTCGCGCAAGATGGTTTGAGAGATTCTTGCTCCGGCTTCGCTCAGCACCGCGAAAAACGCGCCTCAGAATGACACTTTCAGCATTACTTGGATCACTACCCAAAACCAAACCGAGATTCCAAAATCGTGGTGCGGCTTTGGATTTCATTTTGGCACAAGTCGCCCGTCTTCAGAGATCGCAATATCGGTTGTACGTCCGGCTTGGAAATCCGCGCGCGCCTCACGTGCCATTTCGATCATCGCGCGCTGTGCTTGGGGTTGGGCGAACAGGGCATCCCATTTCTCCTCGCTCGCGCGAATAGTTTCTTCGGATTCTAAATCACCAGCAGAAACAACCAGATTTTGCAAAAAGCGCGCAAAGTCAAGCAGTTCTGCAGCGCGCTCTGGAGGTAGCGAGCGTGCAATGGCAAGCAACGTTTGCTCGTACGTGGCTGTGCGTTCGTTCATTCTATCACCTCTTGGCGCTCAAGCCCTCTCGTTTGGACGCCTCGAAGATCGTGACACCCACAAGTTTTCTTCCACGATAACGCAACAAGATACCGTCGTCACGCATCTTGCTTGCGGTCGCTTTCTGCGGACGTTCCAAACTGATGTATAGCACATCTGCCTCGTGGTCATAATCCAACCAGAGGCGATGGGTAGTGCCAACCGTTAAGCGAATCGGGACATTATTGACCGAGTAGGCGATGTCCAATGTGGTGCTCCTGTGTTTCTCTTGCGTTCTTATTTTACCACAGACCTGAGGTCACGCCAAGTGTCTGTTACACCAACCGAATCCTTGCCCCACACGCAAATTCAGGTGCGATCAAAAAACCACCCGCATCTTCCACCAATTCGATGCCACGCTGTTTGAGTTCGTGCCGATCACGTCCGACACCTTCCACATCGAGCGTCAGCGCGTACAACCCTTCACCGCGCCGCGCCAGTTGATCCGCGAGCGCGTTGCCACGCCGCATCGGTTGCGCGAGGACAATCGTGCCCCACTCGCGCGTCAAGCGATAGCCGGTCACATCGCCCGTAACATTTTTCACCCGAATCGGTTCAGCATCGAGAAGCGCGCTGTACGTTTGACTCGCGCGCTCGGCGTGTTTCACCGCGACCACAACTTGATGCACACGCGCGCGACCGCCTAGCCCTTGCGTCGCAGGTTCGATGCGGAGCGCGCGCGGCGTATCGTCTTGAATCAGAAACGGCAACAGTCCCACCGGCGAATCATCGCACAACGCAATGTGCCATTCGACACGCTGTCCATCGGGACGCACGCGCGCACCCGCCGATGGCTCACCCACGCGCAGCGCGCGTTGCCGCAATCGCGTGACATCGTTCGCGAGATCATTCGACGCGAGCACAAAGCCGCCGAATCCTTCGCCCGCGCGCAGTTTGGTGACTGCCGCGCCCCAAAACGTTTTTGCCGCGCGCGTCGCGTCCTTGAACGCAACGAGTTCGATGTACGTCCCGTCGGCGAGCGCGATGAGCGCGTTGTGACTGCCGAACGCCGGATGTTCGCCCCCCACGCGCACGTCGAATCCCAAACGACGATACGTTTCGATAGCAGTGTCCAAGTGGTTGACCAGCACGATGAAATGATCGAAACCTGTGATCATTTCCCCTCCTCGTGGGTGCGCGCGGGCGCGCGCAAATCGAGTAGCGTCTCACGAACCAACGTGCGCACCGATGTCCAATAGCCGGTGACCAAATCGCCATACGGATTCGCGTTGAGTGGCACTGCCATCGCCAGCGTGATGTACACACCCGCTTCGATGTCTTTTTGCGTGATGGGATTTTCCGCCGCATTCGCGTTGACCCATTGCACACCACCATCGCCGTGCGCGGCATCCACGATGTACAACGAACGATTGATTTTGGGGAATGTGAGTTCGCGTGTGAACGTCGCATTGGTCGTATGAGTGATCGTTTGCACCACCAGCGCGAGCGGATCGAAATCGCAAACGATGTTGCCGGTCAAAAATTCACCGGTGATGAACGCCGCGCTCTTGAGCCAGAACGCGCGCTGTGTGTATTTTTCGCCGAGCGCGCGAAGCAATCCTTCAAAAACCAACGCTTTGCGTGCATTGTGTTCGATTTCTTTGGGATATTCGCCTTCTGCCACTGGAACAGTTTTGATGAACTGAAGCACCTGGCGTCCGTTGAGTTTTTGTTCACCTTGCGCAAAGTGTCCGCCAGGATATTTCACCCCATCGAGATAAAACGGATGCACGTCGAACGCGATCGGCACGTTGACGACAACGCCATCGAACACATGGTCAATCAAGCGTTGCAAGACCGCGTCGCGAAAGACGATTTGATAATCCACCGCCAAGCCGGTCGCGTTTTCGATCATTCGACGTTGCAGATGAAACCCACCGACGTTGTACGCATTATCCATTCGCAGTGCGGGCGGCTTGCCACCACGTTTGATGACCTCACGTTCGATTTCGGGCGCGCGAATATCGTGAGTGAACGAAATCACATCGGCTTGATGCGTACGCGTATCGTACGAAATGAGTGTGTGCGAACCGATGAGCGCGCGCTCGGTCACCGGTGGCTCGTGCGTCTCGCCATAGCCGAACAAGAGAATGTTGATGCGCCCTTCGTTCAGCGCGCGATCAACGCGTTTGTAGAATTCGGGATCACGTCGCGCAGTGTCGGCACGACGACGTTGGGCTTCGCGTGCGAGCGGTGCAATGAGCGCATCGAACAACGAATCGTGTATCGGCGCGCTGACGGTGTGCAGGTCAGGAGTGCTGGGCGCGCGCGGCGCGGCACGCGCAATCGCAAAGGTTTGGGGTGTCGGTAGTATCAGCCGAGCCGAGTCAAGCGTGAGGTCGTGATCGTTGTAGCGTTCGGGTTGGAAACTCAGCGCAACGCTGGCAACGAACAGGATGCCGAATAACCCGGTCAAGCACGCGCGCGATATGTCGTGACGGCGTAACCACGCGCGCGTAACGCGTGCACGACGCGCGGGAACGCGCGCGAGGACGCGCGGCAACAAACGAATCTGCGATGACATCGTTGCCCTATTTTAGCGAGTTTGGAGTTAGAGGGCAAATCGGAGAACAAAAAATCGAGCGGGCGGTTTTGCCGCCCGCTCGACTAATGTTGACTGGTGACGCGCGCAGGTGCGTGTTCAGGGAACAGTGGTAGGAATTTCGCGGCGAGCCCAAACGCAACGACGCCGAGACTGACCAACGTTAACGTGATGATGATTTCGTTGATGGAGGGAATGTACACCGCGCCGCCCTGCGCGTACTGCCACCAACCCAACAGCGTTGTGTTCAAGCGATTGAACACCACACCGAAAACAATCAAACCGCCACTTAAGAACACCCAGCCCGGTCGCGCGCGCACGCGCTGGAACGCCAGCAACATCATCGGCGCGACAAAGCCGATGAGAATCTCGATCCAGAAAATCGTCGCGTGGAAACCGGGTTGGAACGCGTAACCGATGGCGCCGCGCGCGATCAGTTCGATGAATCGCGCAACGAGATAGATTGCAATGACCAACGATGCGACGCGTCCCAGTCCTGCTAGCAAATCGTGTTCCAACGCGCGACCCAGCGCGCGCGCACTCAAGTTCGATTCAACAATCGTCATCCCCAAGCCCACGTCGATTGCACTGACGAAGAAGAACACGGGCATCCACGCCGAGTACCACAGGGGATTGATTTTGCTCGGCGCAATCAGAAAGAGTGAACCGAGCGACGATTGATGCAACGTGGAAAGACACATTCCCAAAATCACCAGTGGGAGCGTGATGGCGCGGAGAGTTTTCAGTGCACGTTGCGCGCGCAGTTTTTCAAAAACGACCGGCGAAAATTCCAACATCAACACGATGGTGTAAAGCAACACGCACCACGCCACTTCGAGCATCGGCGAGTGAATGTTCCACATAAAGATCGGATGCCAGATGTTGTACCAACGTCCCAAATCGTACAGCAAGCCAACGATGACGAGCAAGTAGCCGAGGAGCGCGGTGAGAATCGCAGGACGCACAATCGGCTCATAGCGTTTGATGTTGAACACGTGCACTGTGCCTGCGATGACGAAACCACCTGCGGCGAGTGCGACGCCACTCACCACATCAAAACCGATCCACAAGCCCCAAGGGAACTCGTCAGACAAGTTGGTGACATACGCCAAGCCGAAGAAGAATCGGGTAATCGTGATGCCAATCGCCGAGAGCCACAGAATCGCAAGGAAAAGCGCGATGAGCGTACCGCGCGGTGTGAGTGTGGGCAAACGTTGCAAGATCGGTGCGCGTTCGGTGAGTGGACGACGTGCGCGCGTCGCGCTGGGATTGAGTTTGCGTTCCAACCACGCGCCGACAAGATACAACAACACGAGCGGCGCGACGACACGCAGGAGAAACATATACGCCAGCACGACCACATCGCGCACGAGCATCATCAACTCGATGAATTGATTCGTCACCAGCGCGTAGCCGATAATGCCGATAAGCGCGACAGTGACCAGCGCAAGCGCGGCAACAGCAATCGGATGCACATCGAAAGGCATTCGGACGCGTGCGCGCGTGATTTCGGGTTGTGGTTCAAGACGACGTTTGAGCGGATAGAGAATGCCAAAGATCAGAATGAATGGCGCGGCAACCACAACCAAGCCAACGAAAAGTATGAGTAGAAATTGAAGTGTGGGTGACATTGTTTCCTCTCCTGAGATGACCGATGACGGAAGACGGATGACCGATTCTCGATTGCCGATTTTCGATTGCCGATTGCATTCTCAATCCAAAATCGCAAATCGAAAATCTAAAATTACGCGTCATTCGTCCTTCGTCTTATCGTGTTCGTGGCGATGCGTCCACCACGCGATTCCACTCAGCAAG
Organism: Anaerolineae bacterium; assembly: GCA_026417715.1. Lineage (GTDB taxonomy): Bacteria > Chloroflexota > Anaerolineae > UBA4142 > UBA4142 > VGOB01. The sequence continues at coordinate 4,929 of JAOACU010000155.1, forward strand.
CCCATCATTCCAAAGAACGCCCAAGGCACTTTGGTTTGCGCTTCCCAGGTGAGTTGCGGCAACGAAATTTCCGGCAAGTCCACACGAAAACCGAGTGCCTCGAACGATGTGCCGGCGATGTATAGCATCGTCGTTCCGCCGACTTCTTTTTCACCGTAAACGTGGTTGACGTACTTGGTGGGATTTTCGCGGATGCGCGCGTGCGCGAGTTTCAGTAATTCGTCGCGGTCACCGTAGATGAGGGCTTGTTGCGGACACGCGGATACGCACGCGGGCTTGTCGCGTTTTTTGTTCGCCGTACAGTTCTGCGCGCATTTGTTGATCTTGGGATTGGCAGAATCCCAGTTGTACTTGGGAATGCCGAACGGACAGGCAATCATACAATAGCGACAACCGATGCACACGTTCTCGTCGTAGGTCACACAGCCATTTTCTTGCTTGACCAGCGCGCCGACAGGACACGCGGACACGCACGCGGGGTCTTCGCAGTGCATACATTGTCGTTTGACGGGTCGAATTTCCGGTGTATCGGCTTTGCGCGAGATGTTGCAAAAATCAACGATGGTCAGCGTGGTTGCCGAGAGTGCGACTGGGCGATCGTCGGGCAAGCCGTTGGCTTGCTTGCACGCAATCTGGCACGATTTGCACCCCACGCATTTCGTCGTATCAATCAACACACCTTTGGAATGACGGGGACCAACGGGAATGGCAGAGCGTCGCGGAGACATGAGCGGTGGTGCCATCGTGGCACCTACACCTAGCGTTGCGGTGCTTATGCCCAAGAGTTTGAGAAAGTCGCGACGAGATAATTTCATTGTGACCTCCTTGAGAGATTGGAGATTGGAGATTGGAGATTAGGGATTGGAGATTAGAGATTGATTATCGAGAAAGTGCGCGCAGTGCTGATTGTTGCCGGACGATGCAAGGCGCGTTCGATGACCACGCCAAGTAGATAGGTGACCAGAATCGGTAATCCAATCCGCGTGAAGAAAAAGAAAGCGATGAACAGGAGATCGGTCAACATCTCGCGCCTCCTTTTTTACGCGACCACGCGTCGTGGCTGTGCGTAGAATTCGCAATCCGGACATTCGGGGCGTATCTTGCCGCCGGCGGTTTGGAGTGCGAGCCAGCAAGGAAGGTCGGGGCGCTGATACGCCGCGCATTGCGCGCGTTTGGTGGGATCGCATTGTTTGACTTCCCAACAATGCACAAGTGGAACGGTGGCGGCACGCGCACCATTTTGCGCGCGTGGGAATGGAATAATCTTGCCGCGCTGAGCACGTTGCGTTGTTCTTTGAAAATCGGCGGGACGTAACTTTTTTTCTAGCCACATTCCAATCCCGATGGTGACAATGATCGGCACGCCGATTCGCAAAAAGAACAGTCCGAGAATGATCACGGCATCGAGAACCTCTTGAAACATTGTCCCTCCTTTCGGTTGCTCGTTGAGATACAACGGTCAACCTTTCACTTGCGTTATAGCACGTTTCGTATCGGAGGGACATACGGTAAGTACTGCATTTTGCGAATGGGGTGTTTACCCCATTGGAAACAAAAAAGCCGCTCATTACGAGCGGCGTTAGAGCCACCTTCCGGACTTGAACCGGAAACCGGACGCTTACGAAGCGTCTGCTCTGCCGATTGAGCTAAGGTGGCATACGCTTCTTTCAGGCAGAAATAATAGCACAACTTGACAAATTGGGCAAATACAAATCATAGCCCGAATACGACTTTGTCAAAGTCGTGTTACCCTGTCAGAGCGACCGGAGCGAAGAATCTCTCAATTGGGATTAGCGAGACGCTTTGCTCAGCGTGACAAACTCAAACGTGTATGATTTGACAAAGCCGTGTAGCCCAAAATAGGGCTTTGTCAAAGTCGTGTTACCCTGTCATTC
>JAOACU010000156.1:0-6459 GCA_026417715.1 Anaerolineae bacterium
CGCGAGCCACGCCACGCGTGAGTTGAATTCGCGCAAGGCAAACGTAAACACCGCGCCAAGTGTGAGCAAAAGAAAAACGAAATGCACCAGTTGCGCGACGACATCGCCTTTCAACATCATTCCTGCGAGAAACAGCATTTGACCGAGCGATGGAAAACTGAAATAGACGATGTCAGGTGGAGCAGCGATGCGACCTTGTTCCAATGCAACTTTGGGAATGACGAGGTGATATGTTTGCGCATCCCACGCGGTTGGCGGTAACAGCGCGACTATGCCACCGATAATCAACGTGAACACGACGAACAACGCAAGCACGCGTTCAAATCGCGAGGCAATCGGAAATTGGAGCGCGCGCGCTTGACGCCACACTGCGCGCAGATCGTCGCGTAGGAAAAACACGCCAAGCACGAACAACGCCCAGAACACGAGACGATGAACGATGACGAGTCCTAGCGCAAAGGTGGCAAGCGCGAGCAGACCCAAGCCGAGTCCTGTCTGCAAAATGAGCGCGTCGAATGGTGAATCAAATTCAAGTGCGCGCAAGACGCGATGTCCCACTGCCGCGCCAAGCGCGACAAGCGCGCCCGCGATCATCACATCGCTGAGCGCGTTCAGAATCGCCAGCGCGTTCTCCGCGCTGAACGGTTTGTGGACGATGTAATAGTTGAGCGTAACCAGAAAAATCCACGCCAGCGCGAGCGCGATCAACAAGACGCGTTTCATCAAGACGCCTCACGTGTCAAAAAGTAAAGCGCGGCAAGTGGAATCAGCGCGTAGCCACCGCCAAAGTTATTCAACGCTTTGTCCAAAATCAGCGCGAGCCAACCCAGAATCACTATCGCGAGAATTTGTTGTCGCCCGCGCAACATCGGCAAAATCAAAATCAAATTCGATGCGAGAATCACAGGGTTGATCAGCAGACCGAGCGATTGAAACGCGGCGGCGCGTTGCGGCGCGTGTCGTAGCGCGCGCACGAACAAGATCGCGCTGAGTAACGCAAGCGCAACAAAAATTATCGTCGCGATACCACCCAAGCACCACCACGACCACAACGAAGTCGTGAGCAAGGGCAACAGCGAAACTTGGTTCGTGCGCAACGATAACACTTCCCACATCTGCCACACCCAACGCGGATTGACGATGAACGATGGCAACCACAACGCGCTCATCGTCAGCGCAAACACTTTGAGGTTATTCCAATCGCGCGTTACGAGCCAATGCCAAATGATGTACGCCACCGCGAGAAACGTAACGTGCGGTTTGAACAACAGGAACGCTGCCCCCAGCCCCGCCAGCATCGGACGATTGGCGAACACCCACGCGAGCGGCAACAACAGCCACGCATCGAACATCGCATCGGTGATGATGAACCAAAACGGTGGATACAAAAATGCCAGCACGCCATCGCCGCGCAATAGAATCAAAACGAAAACGAACGCAAAGAAAATCCAAACGACTTTGAACCATTCAGGCAGCAACGAGAGCGGGACAAAAATCCACAACATCGTTGGCAACGGATAATAACGATCCAAACCGTACGGATTGTTGCCCGCGCGCACATCGTGCCCCATTCGCAGATAATTGCCATAGTCCCAAGGATGCCACTCGGCAAGGCGCGGAAAAGTGATGTACAACTCGATTGCCAAAACCAAAATGCCAACACCGATCAAAATGAGCGCGAGATTACGTCGCATCGTCATCCTATTTGCGGCGGACGTTCGTACTCGCGTCGAAGCCGCGCAAGCGATTCACCCACAATTTCGATTTTGCCCGCGTCAATCGTACCAATGCCTGCCCACGCCGCGAACGCGAGATAATCAATCTGTGCGGGATCGAATCCCATCAACCGCGCGCACGTGGCATCCACCGCAAGCAAATCGTTACCCGCAACGATGACGCCACTTGGCACTGCACTACCAAAGATGGGACCATCGCCTTGCAAACCGACAATGTCATCCACCACTGCACACGCGCGCGTCGGTAACGAATCCGCGAGTTCGGCAAGAAACGCAGGGATGCCTTGAATGTGCAAGGTGTTTTTGGGCCAGCCGTATTTTATCCCTGGCACGATGCCAAACAAATTCTTCACACTCGCCGAAACTTGCGTCCAATGATGCGTTTTCATTTTTGGCATCGAGACCAACACATCCGCTTCGCAAACCGTCCGCGCAACAAAAAGTGTTTTGAGTCTTGTGTAACCACCACGCAACGGCACTTCTACCAAATCGTCATAGTTGAGGTCAACGAAAGTAACACGTTCGCGCGCGAGCAAATCGCTGTAACCTGTCGCATCGAGAATCGCTTGTGGGTCGCGACGAAACGTCACACCTTCGGCAACGATGATTTCACGCGCGCCCAGTTCTCGCGCCAAGTGAATCATCGCTTGCACGACGCGCGGATGGGTGTAGCACGGTAAATCACCCACCACGTCCACCAGATTCGGTTTGAGGACGACGCGCGCGCCGCGCAAATCAGGCATTGCCGCGTCGTGCCATGCCGCGCGCACCGCGCCCAACACATCCGCCTCGTACGACGCGCACGCGGCAAGCGCAACGCGCGCGTTCGGCGCGAAGAATCGCGCGATGTTGCCACGCACCATCCAGCGAAACCACTTGTCGAATCCAACGGGTTCGGTGGTTTTGTAAATCACGCTCGCGCCTGCCGCAATGCCAGTGAGAAGCGCAAGGCGGAGAAACGTACGACGAGAGATGAGAGATTGGAGATTGGAGATTGGAGATTGGTTGTTGGTCATTGGTTCAACGTTGTAGGTTTGAGGTTTCAGGTTTCAGGTTTGAGGTTTCAAGGTTCATGCATCACGTCTCACGTATTACGTATTGCGTATCACGTATTGCGTATCACGTATTACGCAATACGCAATACGCAATACGAACTACACACCACCACTCGCAATAGCCGTAATAAACGGATTGCCCTCCCAACTTCCATCTGCATGTTGCAACGCGTTCAAGCGCGCCGCCCAATCTCTAATCTCTAAATCTCTAATCTCTAATCTCCACGCTCTCATCGCCCAAATTCCCCACGCAAGTTCCGCCGACGTTCGCGCTTGATCCAACGCGCGCCGCAAATACTGGATGGCACTCGCCACTCGCCACTCACCACTCGCTACTCCCAGTGCACGTAACGCCAGCAACACCATCGCCGTGTCTTGAATCGTCGCAGGAATTTTCTTGTCCAACATCCAAGGATTGCCAACGTTCCAACCACCATCTGGGCACGCGCGATCGAACAAGTAGGCAATGCCTTCGCGCACGCGCGCGTGATCGCGCACACCTGCGGCAACGAGTGCAAGAAGCGCAAGTGAGGTGGGATGCACCCACGCGGCATCGCCGCGTTGCCAGGGCCAGCCCGTGAGCGCAGAATCAATGCGAAACAATGTTTGAATCGTCTGGCGCGCGCTAGGATCGGTGAGGCGTTGTCCTTCCGTTGTGAGCAACCACTGCACACCGCGCGCGACAGCATCGCGCGCCTCAGAAAAATCAGCGAGCGCGTACACTGCCCACGCGGTCATCCATCCGCTTTCAGTGTCGCGCGCGGCGATGCCCCAACCGCCGTCGGCACGTTGCAACGCAAGAAGAAAATCGCGCCCGCGCGCGCGTGCCGTCGAATCGGTGAGCACACGCAGCACTGCCGCCGTCGGTTCGACGTACGACATTCCGCCAACCCGATAGCCCCAGCCACCATCGGGATTTTGCGCGCGCAACAAAAATTCGATGGCGTTCGACATTGCCCAGAGAGTATCACGCGCCTTGATGAATGTCAAGGGGGAAATTAGACACACCAATAAAAAAGCAGGGAGATTTCTCTCCCTGCTCTCACCTCACTGACGTTTGTATCGCAACACCGGCTCGCGCGCGGCTTTGACTTCATCGAGTCGTGTGACCGGCGCGGTGTGCGGCGCGTTCTTCAACACATCGGGGTTCGTGCGCGCTTCTTCCGCGATTTGCAACAACGCATCGGCAAATTCGTCCAAACTTTCTTTCGATTGCGTCTCCGTCGGCTCGATCATCAAACATTCGGGCACTGTGAGCGGAAAGTAGATGGTTGGCGGATAGAAACCGTAATCCTGAATGCGTTTGGCGATGTCGAGCGTGCGCACGCCGTACTTTTCGACGAACGGTGTGCCGTTCAACACAAATTCGTGTTTGCACACACGATTGCCGAACGGCGCATAGTACACCTCCTTGAGTCGCGCAAGGAGATAGTTGGCATTGATGACCGAGTCTTCGGCAACGCGCGCGAGATTTTCCTTGCCGATAGTACGCACGTACACGTACGCGCGCACAAGCGCGAGGAAATTGCCATAAAACGATTTGACGCGCCCAATGGATTTGCGCGGCATTGCGAATTCATAACGCTTGCCCTTTTTCACGACAATCGGTCCCGGTAAAAATTGTGCGAGGTCCTTGCGTACCATCACCGCGCCCGCGCCCGGACCACCGCCGCCGTGTGGCACAGAAAACGTCTTGTGCAAGTTGCTGTGCAAAATGTCAATCCCCAAATCACCGGGCTTGACGATACCGACGAGCGCGTTCAAGTTCGCGCCATCGCCGTACACCAAACCACCAACATCGTGAATCACCTGGCACACCTCACGAATGTGCTCCTCGAACAAACCTAACGTGTTCGGATTCGTAATCATCAAGCCGACGGTTTCTTCGTTCGCGAGTTTGCGCAATTCATCCAAGTCCACGTTGCCGCGCGCATCCGATTTGACCTGCACGACTTGATAGCCGCTCATCGAAGAGGTCGCGGGGTTGGTGCCGTGCGCCGAATCGGGCACGAGGACTTTTTTACGATGCGTCTCCCCGCGCGCTTTGTGGTACGCATGAATGATGAGAATGCCGGCAAGTTCACCTTGCGCGCCTGCGGCTGGCTGCAACGTGACGCCGGGCAAGCCGCAAATTTCGCCGAGCATCGTTTGCAATTCGTACATCAGTTGCAACGCGCCTTGCACATCGTCCACGTCTTGATATGGATGCACAGTCGTAAAGCCGGGCAATTTCACCGCTTCTTCGTTGATCTTGGGATTGTACTTCATCGTGCACGAGCCAAGCGGATAGATGCCCAAATCCACACAGTAATTTTTCTGCGACAGGCGCGTGAAATGACGCACCACATCCACTTCGGACACTTCGGGCAAATCGAGGTCTTGGCGCGTGTTTTTCGGTAGTGGCGTCAACGGCACATCGCATTCGGGCAATGCCGCGCCTTCGCGCCCTGGCGCACTCAATTCGTAGATGATCGGTTCGGTTTTATTGGCAACGATAGTCATATTTCCTCCTAAACGTAAAACGCAAAAGTGGGAAACGCAAAACTATTTGTCTTGCACGCGAGTTTTAGTCTGTTTGCTGGTGACGATAGATTTGGCGAGAATCAGTTTGATTTCCAATGCTTCTTGGATCAAGGCGTCAATCTGGTGGGCAGGTACGAGTCCCGCGTCTTTGATCAACCGCGACCAATAGTGAGTCTCTTTGGCTTCTCTAAACGCGATGGTCAATTTGTAGACGAACTCGCGCTTGGTGGACGCGCCAAATGCCTCTTCGACGTTCGCGCCCACTGACGTACCCGAGCGCAACACTTGGCGTCCTAGAATTTCTCCCGCTGGAGTCTTTGGTAACGCCGAAACAAGTTTGATGATGCGCAACGCGAACTTGTATGTGCGCTCATCCAATCTCTCCACAGCCCCTCCTTCCATTTTTTACCTTTCCTAGTTTTCCGTTTTGCCTTTCCTACTTCGTTTTGCCTTTCTCAGTTCTCCGTTTTACCTTTCCCCGTTCTTCGTTTTGCCTTTCCTACTTCGTTTTGCCTTTCCCAGTTTTCCGTTTTGCCTTTCCTACTTGCCTTAACGCCTCAACAAACGCATCAATCTGCTCGCGCGTGTTCATCTCGGTCACCGCCACCAACATTGCATTGCCCAAGTGCGGATACTCGCGCGAAAGATCGTATCCACCGATGATGCCTTGTTCGCGCAATGCCGCGTTGATTTCGGCAACGGGACGCGGACACTCGACGACAAACTCGTTAAAGAATTCGTGTTCGAGGTGCGCACGATAGCCGGGTAAACGATTGATTTTGCGCGCAGCATAGTGCGCCTTGTGGTAACACAACTCCGCCACGCGTCGCAAACCCGACTTGCCGAGCGTCGCCAAGTACACGCACGCGGCAAGCGCGCACAACGCTTGATTCGTGCAAATGTTCGACGTGGCTTTTTCGCGACGAATGTGTTGCTCGCGCGCTTGCAACGTCAACACGAAACCGCGTCGTCCTTTGGTGTCGGTGGTTTGACCTGCCAAACGTCCTGCCATTCGACGAATGTACTTTTCTTTGGTCGCAAAAATGCCCAGATATGGACCACCAAACGCAATCGGATTGCCGAGTGGTTGTCCTTCACCGACGACGATGTCTGCGCCGTATTCGCCCGGTGGTGGATACAAGCCA
>JAOACU010000156.1:6468-6750 GCA_026417715.1 Anaerolineae bacterium
GGGATACGCGCTAACGACAAAGAGCGCGCCTGCCGCGTGCACGCGTTCGGCGTATGGTTTGAGATCGCGCACGCGTCCCAGAAAATCGGGATTGGCGACGATGACGCACGCCGTCTTGTCGTCGAGATGCTTGTCCACCATTTGCTCGAACGTTGCACGGGTGTCTTCATCGCCGACGATTTGAATATCGTGTCCAGCAAGATACGTGCGAATCGTCGCGCGATATTCGGGATGCAACGTGGGACACACCAAAATCTTGTTACGACCGGGGAGTTGATTGAT
>JAOACU010000157.1 GCA_026417715.1 Anaerolineae bacterium
GCGCGCGGCGCGAAAATCGCGGCGGGCTTTGTGTACGGCTTACCCGAAATGCCCATCGAGGATTTGACACTTGATGATGTTTCGATCGAGATGGATCGCAACGCGGAAGCAGGTTACGCGGAGATGGCAGACGATATTCCGCAACATCGCGCGGCGGGGTTGTTTGTGCGGAATGTGCGTGGTTTGCGGTTGCGGGATGTGGAAATCACCAATCAAATCGGCGAAGCGTTTTTGATTGAGTGAAAGAAAAAATCACTTGCCATACGGCAAGTGATTTTTGTTTAAGCATCGCTCGATTGCCGCGCTTGCCAACGTTGGAAAAAGAACACTGCCATCGTCCAGAGGACACCAGCAATCGGAATGCCAAAGAACGCACCCCAAAAACCCGCCACACGAACACCGATGAGGAGCGCGGCAAAAATCAAGAGCGGGTGCAAGCCCACCGCTTCGCTTAGCACGCGCGGCATCACGACGTTGACAATGACGAGTTGATATACCAGCAACACGAGAAAGAGCCACAGCGCAAGACCGGGGGCTTGGATGAGACAAACGAATAGTGGTGGGATGAGAGCGAGAAAGGTACCCACCAGTGGAATCAGCATAAACAACCCGGCGAGCAGACTCGCGATGAGCACAAAGTTGAGTGCGAACAACGTCATTGCAACGCCCGTGCCAACGCCGACTAACAGGGCTTGGACAATCTGCCCGCGCAAAAAGCCACCAAACGTTCGATCCACGTTCTCGATGAAAAATTGAAACTCTTCATGATATTGTCGCGGAAGCAGATTCTTTTGAATCGCGCGGCGAATTTTGGGACCATCGAGCGTGATGATGAAACTGATGATCAACACGAGCAATAGATTTGCAAAGAAACTTACCAGACTCGTCAGGATAGCGAGCGCGTTCTTGATCGCATCGGCGGTGTATGTTTGTAGATTGCCCAGCACAGTTTGAATGGCTTGGGTGAGATTCAAGCGAATGCCCCAATTTGCCAATTCGTTCTGCAACCAACTACTGGCGCGCGGCACCTCTTTGGTGTACTCAGGCAAATGACTTGCCAATTCCGAAAGTTGAATGACGATGGGTGGAATCAGAAGCGCAATTCCTAGAACGATCCCAATCAGCACGAACACATAAACGATGATGACAGCGGCAGTACGGGAGAATCGAAACGCGGCAAGCGTTTGTGTGCGCGCTTTCCCTAACACCGATTCGAGTGTTGGATACAACGCGGATGGAATCGGTTTTCGATTCAGCCACTCGACCAACGGGTTGAGGATGAACGAAACGAGCCATCCCAGCACAAAGAGCAAAATCAAATCGGCGTAACTGCTAAACAGTTGCCACAGCATCTGCGCCAAGTACAGCGCGGCGATGCAGATGAGGAGGACAAGTAGGATTCGGGTCAACATACGGTTTCAGGTTATAGGTTTCAGGTTCACGTTTCACGCATTACGTATCACGTATCACTCACGCTCTTTCGCTCTCTCGCGCTCTCGCTCTTCGCCCTACTCTTCCTCGTCCTCATCGGCAACCTCGAAGGATTTTTCGAGGCGATGCACGCGCGCGGTTGGGGCTCGCGCGAATTTTGGCAATGGCTCGACATCAAAGGATTGACCCACGCGCCCATCACAGGCACGTTCGTCCCTGCTGACAATTGGTGGTGGTGGCGCGCGTCGCGCGTGATACACGATGTTATGATGGGACAATCGGTCGAAGTGATTGACGAATTCCCGCAGTTCAGTTTTCTACTCGGCGATTTGCACCCACACGTTTTGGCATTGCCGTTCGCGTTGCTTGCGCTGGCTGCCGCGCTCAATGTGATGCGGTTTTCAGTTTTCAGTTTTCAGTTTTCAGATTTTACATTTCACGCCTCAAGTTTCACGTCTCACGCCTCACGCTTCACGTCTCACGCCTCACGCTTTACGTTTCCTGACTTTTTACTTTTGCCTTTAATCCTCGGCGGTCTGTTCTTCCTCAACTCTTGGGACATTTTGCCGTACGGTTTCATCATCGTTGCCGCGTTTGCGATTGCGCGCTATCGCGTGAACGATTCGTGGGATCGCGAAGCAACGCGTGACCTTGCGGTGTTCGTCGTCGCGCTTGGTGTATTGAGCGTGTTGTTGTATTTGCCGTTCCATCTTGGATTTCAATCACAGGCAGGTGGAATCTTGCCGACACTCTTTGTCAAGACGCGCTTGCATCAGTACTTGATAATGTTCGGCTTGTTCGTTTTCATTCTTGCGACGTTCCTCGCGCGCTTGGCGTACGAACAACGCGCGCTCGGTTGGCGTGAATGGTTGAACCGCGCGGCAGTGCCACTCACCGCGATTTTCGCGTTTCCGCTTGCGGTGATGATGCTCGCGCTTGTGATTCTTGCAGCAAGCCCACATTTGCGCGACCAAGCGCGCGCGGTCTTTCCCGCAGCGGCAGACAATTTTGTGGCGACCGTTCTTCTCGCATTCTTTGAGCCACTTGCACGCGATCCCGCGCTCTTCATCGTGCTGACGATTCTTATCACAACGATCGCCGTCGTGGCGCGCGAATATCGGCATGACGATAGCACGCTATTCGCGCTACTCCTCGCGTTTACGGCGTTCCTTCTCACGTTCAGCGTCGAGTTTGTGTACTTGCGCGATCAATTCGGGACGCGAATGAACACGGTGTTCAAATTCTACTTTCAAGCGTGGACGCTCTTTGCGATTGCGGCAACGTATGCGGTATTTTACATCGCAGATGACGAAAGACAAAAGACGAACGACGAAGGCATCCGTCTTTCGTCCTCCGTCCCTTCGCCTTTGCTCAGGGCAAGCCTTCGTCCTTTGTGGTTTATCGCGTTCGCGTTCCTCTTGTTCGCAAGTCTCGTCTATCCCGCACTGGCGATTCCGAATCGTGCGGATGGTTTTGCTAAACCACCAACGCTCGATGGACTTGCGTGGTTGCGTGAGAGCAATCCCAGCGATTACGCGGCAATCGAATGGCTACGCGCGCACGCGCCGCGCGGCGCGGTCATCGTCGAAGCACCAGGCGCGGAATATTCGTACGGCAATCGAATTTCGATGGCAACGGGCTTGCCTACCGTGTTGGGTTGGGCGGGGCACGAATCGCAGTGGCGCGGTGGCTCTAAATTTTTCAAGGACGATGCGGCAGGGATTGATCGCGCGGCGGACATTCAGCGCATCTATCAGACGATTGACTCGAAAGAACTTTTGACGTATCTGGACAAGTATGCTATAAAATTCGTCGTTATTGGTCAGACCGAAAAAAGTATGTACGGACTGTCCAAAACCCAGATCGAAAAATTTGGTCGCGTGATGGACTTGGTATTCGAGTATGGCGATGTTCGAATCTACGGACGATAGAACGCGCGCACTGCCGCGCCTTACCATCGAAATCGCACTGTACATCGCGCTGGTGTGTGTCGCGCTGTTCGCGCGCGTGGTTGCGTTGGGCGACGTGCCACTCACATCCGATGAAGCACGACAAGCGATAGCATCGTGGAATTTCATCAACGGCAGAGAAGATGCGTTCATCGGTAGTCCACTGTTGTTCACAGGCAACGCAATTCTCTTTGCGCTCTTTGGCGCGAACGATACGCTCGCGCGCCTCTTGCCTGCGCTCTTTGGTAGCGCGCTCGTATTGCTTCCCGCGCTTGTGCGCCGCGAACTAGGGCGCATCGGCGCGCTGGTGTCAAGTACGCTCTTGGCATTTTCACCGTCGCTCATCTTTTTCTCGCGCGCACTCGACGGTTCGATGATTGCGGTGACGTGCGCGCTCGCCGCGTTCGCGTTCGCGTGGCGTTACTTGGCTGAACGCAACGCGCGCGAACTCCACCTTGCCGCGATCTTTGCCGCGCTCGCACTCACCGCCGCGCGCGAAGTGTGGACGATTGTATTTGCCCTTGCAATCTTTGCAGTTTTAAGTTTCAAGTTTCAGGTTTCAGGTTCACACCTCACGCAATACGTAACACGCAATACGCAACACACAATACTTTTCTTCGTTCTCACCATCCTCCTCACCGCCACCACCTTCACCCTCCGTCGCGAAGGCATCGGCGCGGCATTCGATTTGTTGAGCGCGTGGCTTGCGGGTTTGCAACCGAGTTCTGCGTTCTACGACCCATTGCGTTTGCTCCTCATCTACGATCCACTCGTGTTCTTCGTCGGCTTACTTGCGCTCGTGCGCTTGAGTTTCGTTGCGTTCGACGAACGCGCGCGCGCGTTCTTCAACGCATTGACGTTTTGGGGCATTATCGCGTTTGTCGTGTACACACTCGGCGGCGACAAGAATCCCGCGCGCGTCGTCGTGATTGTGACACCGCTGGCACTCATCGCGGGTTGGTTCATCGGCGATTGGTTAGAGCGCGTCGCGCGCGAAACTGACCGTGAATTTTTCATTGCGCAAGAAATTCCCGTACTGATTTTCGCACTCGTCATCAGCGCGTTCTTGTACCTCGTCATCGTTGAACTCGCGACGCGCGGCACGTTAGCGATTACGATCGTGTTGGCACGTCTGTTCGGCTGGGAGCGCGTCATCGGCGGCACACTTGATTGGCAAATCGTCTTTGCGCTGGTGCTCATCGCGCTCGCGGCGATTGCGTTTCTCATCGTCGCGACGGTGGGCTGGCAACGCGCGCGTACGCTCGCCTTTGCGTTGATGTTGATCGTGCTAACTGTGTGGACAGTGCGCCAAACGGCAATGCTGAACTATGATGCGATGCGCAACGCGCGCGAATTTTTGGTTGCGCGCGCCGCCGCATCGAACGTGCGCGACTTGGAGCGTGATTTGCGCGATATTTCGCGCTGGCGCGCCAACGATTCGTACGCTCTCCACATCGTTGCCGACGAAAAATTAAGTCCAATCGTTGCGTGGACTGTGCGCGATTTTCGCCACGCGCGTTTTGCCGCGCGTCCTGCCGGTATGGCGGCACAGGTGTTGCTTCTGCCTACGCCTGCCGCTGCACCGTCGTCCGATTGGATGGGACAAACGTACACGCTGGAGATGCGTCGCGTGAGCGCGCCACGCACGGGTTTAGAGTGGCTACGCTGGCTCTTGTTCCGCGATGTGGGCGCGCTAGAACGCGCGAGTGTCGAGTTGTGGATGCGACAGCCAGAGTGAGGGGTAGTGCTATAAATGCTGGTAAGGCAATTTGTCACGCTGAGCCCTTCCTTCGTCAGGGTAAACTCCGCGAAGCGTCTCGCAAAGTGCTCTGAGATTCTTCGGCGCAAAAAAACGCGCCTCAGAATGACACTCTCAGCACTACTTTTTGATCACTACCGACTGAGGCAACGTTGGTGAGCAAAAGAATCACGCTCGAAGATTTCAAACGTTCGTTTGCTGAAATCAAAAAGGCAGGGTGGATTCAATCCAAGCGTCGCGGTTCAACAGGGATCGGTCAGACGCTTGAACAATTGCTTGGTCTTGACGAGAACAACATTGCCTTGCCCGATTTGGGAAATGTGGAACTGAAAGCGCATCGAATCGGATCGTCTTCGATGATTACCTTGTTCACGTTCAATCGCAAAGCATGGAAGATGAAACCACTGGATGCAGTGCGACAATACGGAACACCTGACCAGAATGGACGGTTGGGTCTTTACTTCACAATGACGCGTACTCCCAACAGTATGGGCTTGTTTCTCTACGTTGAGGAAGATCGAATATCAGTCAGACATATTTCAGGACAAATCGTTGCCGAGTGGCAGTTGGATGCGCTTGCCGAACGTTTCATGCAAAAGATACCTGGCTTGATTTTGGTCAGCGCGTTCAGTGAAATGCGCGGCGATAGCGAATGGTTCAAATTTGAGCGTGCGCAACTCTTGATGGGCACTTCACCCGAAATTTTGCGTAATCAAATTTTAGCGGGTAATGTGTTGGTTGACCTACGCTTGCATGACCAAGTCACTCGAGCACGTAATCACGGCACAGGTTTCCGCGCGCGGGAAGATAAACTACCTATGTTGTTTCAGAATGTGAAAGACTTGTGACCTATGTCTCGAACTGCTCAACTAGCGCTCATGAACGAAGTAGAACCGAATACTCAGGACTGGACTTTTAACGGCGCATCCACGCGCGAATTGACGCACTGCTATCACGATTATCCCGCGCGGATGATTCCCCAAGTCGCGGGAAAATTGCTCGATATGTTTGCCGCTGTTGACGCGACCTTGTTGTTTGATCCGTACTGTGGTACTGGCACTTCGCTCGTTGAAGGACTTGTCAGAGGATTGAACGTAATCGGTACAGACCTGAATCCGTTAGCGCGTTTGATTGCTCAAGCCAAAACATCAACACCCGACTTGGACGAGATTGACCGACACGTTGCCAAGTTCAATCGCTTTGCCCTACGTGCCAAGACAAGAACGCTTGCAGAATCTCCTGCTATTCCAGGAATTAGCCGCTTGGAATTCTGGTTCAAGCCGACCGTCATCAGTCATTTGAGACAAGTCAAGAATTTCATTGATGAAATTATGGATAATGAGATACGGCTTTTTTTCCAAGTCGCTTTTAGTGAAACAGTGAGAGAAAGTTCGAATACACGCAACGACGAATTCAAGTTATATCGTTATGATGCTGAACGATTGAAGAAATTCAATCCCGATGTCTTTGGGATTATGGCAGAAAAGTTAAAGCGCAATCGAGCGGGCTTGCAAAAGTTTCTGGTGATTATGCACAACTTTCGTCATCCACCTTACGCACGCATCTACGACTTTGATACAGTTGTGGGTATTCCGACCGATAAGATTG
>JAOACU010000158.1 GCA_026417715.1 Anaerolineae bacterium
AGATGTGTATAAGAGACAGTGGTTGTTCTGGTCGCTTGCGCCGCGCCGCCACCTGTGACCGTCGTGCAGACTAAAGTGGTTGAGGCGACGAAGATCGTCGAGGCGACAAAAATCGTCGAAGCGACCAAGATCGTTGAAAAAGTAGTGACGCCCACACCGCCACCACCGCCACCCTATCCTGTCAAGGGCATCACGATTAACGTGCCTTGGTCGCCTGGTGGTGGAACGGATCGCACCACGCGCGCGCTCGCGGCGATTCTCGAAAAAGAATTCAAACAACCTGTCGGTGTAGTCAATCGCACGGGCGGCGGTGGTGTTGTCGGACATACGGCAACGGCTACGGCTGATCCCGATGGTTACACGCTCGGCGCAGTGACCGTCGAAATCGCGATGATGAACTGGCTCGGCACTACGAGTCTCACCTACAAGGATTACAAGCCGATTGCTTTGCTCATCAACAACCGCGCGGGCATCACCGTGCGCGCCGATGCGCCTTGGAAAGATTACAAGGCGTTGATTGACGACATCAAGGCGAATCCCGGCAAGTACAAAGCATCGGGCACGGCAGCAGGTGGTATCTGGGACTTGGCGCGCGTCGCGTGGTTGAAGGCAGCGGGTTTGACGCCCGATCACGTCAAGTGGGTGCCCAGCACGGGCGCGGCGGCAGCACTGGCTGAATTGGCGGCGGGTGGTGTGGACATCTGCACATGCAGTCCCGCCGAAGCATTGCCGATGGCACAAGCCGGCAAAGCGCGCATCCTCGCGGTGATGGCAGATAAACGCTGGAGTGTGCTCCCCGATGTTCCGACTCTCAAAGAACTAGGCGCTGATGTGGACATCGGTGGTTGGGCAGGCATTGCCGCACCCGCGCGCACACCCGATTACATCATTGACATCTTGGACAAGGCAGTTGCCAAAGCCGTCCAATCGAGCGAGTTTGCTGAATTCATCAAGACGAGCGGTTTCTGGATGGACTACAAGAATGCCAAAGACTTTGCCGCGTTTATGACAAAAGAGGAAGGCAAGTATGGCTTTCGGTTTAGAGAGGGCCGCTTTATCAAGTAGGACAATTTTGAAAATTGTCCTGCAACGAAAAGACCTGTCAGGTCTCATCCAGACCTGACAGGTCTCTCCTCGATGGGAGGAACTCTTGGCAAACTGGGACATCCTCTTTGGAATTCTATTCGCACTTTGCGGTGCGTGGATTTTCTTGCAAGCAATGACCTTCCCGAACCTCAAAGGTGGCTATCCAGGACCAGGCTTGTTTCCGCAAATTTTGGGCATTCTCCTTGTTCTCTCTGGCCTAGTGATTGCGATCAACGCCGTGCTCAAGCGCGCGGTGCCTCGAACATTTCCCCTTGCCGAATTTTCGTCGCGCGAAAAACTCAACGCGCTCCTCGTGGTGCTAGCCGTCATTGCCTACATTCTGTTTGTGGATACGATTGGTTTCATCCCTCTCACCATCCTCATCACGGTTGGCTTGATGTGGCGCACGGGTGTTGCATTGCACTGGAGCGTTGTTGTCGGCGTCGGTGTGACACTCGCAATCTACATTCTATTCCAGCGAATCCTGCACGTCCCCTTGCCGAGCGGGATTCTGCTTAAAGGATGGCTCTGATGCTGGATGCAATTCTGCAAAGTCTTGCCGCACTCGCCAATCCGACGACGATTCTGGTCATCTTGCTCGCTTCGTTGTACGGTCTATTCATCGGCTCGATTCCCGGCTTGACCGTGACAATGGCGGTCGCGCTTTTTGTTCCGTTTGCATTTTTCCTCGATCCGATTCCGGCGATGGCGGCGATTGTGACGTTACAAGCGATGGGGATTTTTGCTGGCGATATTCCCGGCGCGTTGATTCGGATGCCCGGCACGCCGGCGTCTGCCGCGTACACCGATGATTCGTACGCACTCAGTCAACAAGGGCAAGCGCGCTTGGTGCTCGGCGTAGATGTGATTGCCTCCGCGCTGGGTGGTTTGATCGGTGCGGTCGCGCTCATCATCGGCGCATCGGCGTTGGCTGAATTTGCACTCACGTTCAGCAGTTACGAATTTTTCTGGCTGGCGGTTTTGGGCTTGTCGTCCACTGCATTCATCGCGGTTGCTTCGCCCATCAAAGGACTGGTCTCTGTCGTCTTGGGTTTGTTCATCTCCACCATCGGCATTGACATCACGTTGGGCTTTCAACGTTTCACATTCGGCAATCCCAACTTGATGGGCGGCATCAGTTTCATCCCGGCGATGATTGGACTGTTTGGGATGAGCGAAGTGATTCGCACCGTTTTGCGCGGAGAGATGCACCTGGCTTACGCCAAAGTGGAAACGGGCACTGCGTTTTGGGAATCCATTCGTGAAGTGTGGCGGTACCGCATCAACGCGCTACGCGGTGGCATCATCGGTTTAGTTTCAGGTGTGTTGCCGGGCGCGGGCGCGGATATTGGCGCGTGGTTGGCATACGGTTCGGCAAAACGCTTTTCCAAAGAGCCAGAAAAATTCGGCAAAGGTTCGATGGAAGCCATTGTCGAAGCCGGCGTGGCAAACAATTCCGATCTTGCTGCCGAGTGGATTCCAACACTCGTCTTTGGTATTCCCGGCGATGCGTTCACTGCGGTCGTCATCGGTATCTTGATGCTCAAAGGGATGCGTCCGGGTCCAGCGATTCTGCACGATTATACCAACGTTCTCATCGCGATTTACGTCACCTTCATCATTGCCAATTTGCTGATGATACCGTTTGGTTTTCTGGCGATTCGCGCGAGTAGTTATCTGTTGCGCGTGCCGCGCAATGTGCTAATGCCTGCGATCTTGATGATGTGCATCGTTGGCGCATATGCCATCAACAACGATCTCTTCGATGTGGGCTTGATGTTGCTGATGGGCGTCTTGGGGTTTGTGCTGGAAGCCAACGGTTTTCCGGTAGCGCCGATCATTCTTGGTCTGGTGTTGGGTCCACTACTCGAACAAAACTTTATGATCAGTCTCATCAAGAGTGAAGGCAACCTTGCGCTCTTTTTCAGTCGCCCTGTGAGTATGATCTTGGGCACGTTGACCTTGATCGTTTGGGTCTCACCGTTGCTACCCAAACTGCGCCAACGTCTCACCACACTGAACACTAACCACTGAACACTGAACACTAAACACCGAACACTAACCACTATGCTCGACCTTGTCACTATCGGCGAAACGATGCTACGCTTCACTGCCGCCGACAATCAAACGCTCGAACAAGCCGATTACTTTCGCGTGGACCCTGGCGGCGCCGAATCGAATGTCGCGGTAGCACTAGCGCGACTCGGTTTCAAGACGGCGTGGATTTCGCGCTTGCCACAAAATCCGTTGGGACGGCGCACCGCTGGGCGGATTGCCGCGCACGGCGTAGATGTGTCGCGCGTCTTGTGGACACCGCACGGACGTATCGGCTTGTGGGATTTTTAAAAGCCCGCGCCTCCGCGCCCCGGTCAAGCGTACTATGACCGCGCGAATTCCGCGTTCAGTCAGATTGATGCGAACGAGGTGGATTGGGACTTTGTGCGTTCCGCGCGCTGGTTGCACTTGACCGGCATCACCGCCGCGCTCAGCGCAAATTGTCGCGCGCTGATTCAACGCGCGCTAGACGAAGCGAACCGGTCCGCGCTCACGGTATCGTTTGATGTGAACTATCGCGCGCGCTTGTGGTCGCCATCCGAAGCGCGCCGCGTGCTTGAGCCGATGTTGCATCAAGTCGCGGTGATTTTTTGTCCCTTGCGCGACGCGCATCTGGTCTTTG
This sequence comes from Anaerolineae bacterium, assembly GCA_026417715.1. Taxonomy (GTDB): domain Bacteria; phylum Chloroflexota; class Anaerolineae; order UBA4142; family UBA4142; genus VGOB01. The sequence continues at coordinate 3,764 of JAOACU010000158.1, forward strand.
GCGACGAAGGTGACGCCGCGACGATTGCGCGCGCGTGGTATCATCGTTTTGGCGCGCGTCTCGTCGTCATCACTGCGGGTGATGCCGGTGCGGTTGCGTTCGATGGTACGGAGCATCGCATCACCAAGTGGTATCCTGTGAATATGGTTGACCCACTCGGCACGGGGGATGCGTTCGTCGCGGGTTTCCTCGGTGGCTATTGGACCAGCGGTGTGGACACGGGCTTGGAATGGGGCGCGGCAACGGCGGCACTCAAACAAAGTTACTTTGGCGATTTGGTGTGGTACACGCGCGACGATGTGTTGCGTCTCATCGCCGAAGGTCTCACCGACGTTCAACGCTAGGAGTCGTATGACAACTATTTCTGCGGAAACACTTGCCAAACTACGCACGTTCGACACGCCGACGATTTGCAACGTCATCGAATTGTTCGAGGTGCGTCCGCGCAACACGGGCTATATGGACGCGAACATCGTGGCGTGTTTTCCGGATTTGCCGCCGATGGTCGGCTTTGCGTCCACTGCAACGTATCGTTCGTTCGCGCCACCGCGCGCGGGTGATGTGTATTTCAGTTACGATGCGCAAGTGGAACGCTTTGCGGAACTGGATGGTCCCGTCGTCGTTGTTTTTCAAGATTTGGATGATCCACCTGCCGCCGCGACGATTGGTGAAATTATGTGCACAGCGTACAAAACGTTCGGCGCGGTCGGTTTGATCACCAGTGGCGCGGCGCGCGATCTCGATCAGGTGCGCGCACTCGAATTTCCCGTGTTTGCGCGCGGCATCAATTGTTCGCACGGCTACGCGCACATTCCACAGATTCACGTGCCCGTGCGCGTGGGTGGCATCATCGTTTATCCGAACGATTTGATTCACGGTGATCGCAACGGCGTGACGACGATTCCGCATGAGATTGCGTCGGAGGTGGCGGAGATTGCGCCTGAATTTGTCGCAGCAGAAGCGATCATCCTTAACGGTCTGCGTGAGATGACGAATCCAACGCCGCAACGCCTAAAAGAATTGCGCGCCGCCTCCAAAGCCGCCATCGAAAAACTGCGTCAACGCGTTTCGCGCAAAAAACATTAGACCGATGACCTGGTCGTCCGTCTTCGGTCGTCGGTCTTGGGGAGGAAAGAATGAAAACCGTCTATCTCGTCGCCAGTGGCGACTTGCGTCTATCCGCGAATCAAGTGTGCTGGCCCGCCCAAGAAGCGATGGAACAAAAAGTGATTGCCGCAGTTGAACGCGAAGGGTGGAAGGTCAAACGCGCGCATCCATACGATCCTGTGCTCAAGCATGGCTTTCTCGATTCGCAAAAACGCGGCATCGAAGTTTTTCGCACGATTCCACCCGATGCGCCGCTCATCGTTGCCGAAGCGGTGTGGCAGTACACACATCACGTCTTGCCCGGCTTGATGACGCATCGCGGTCCGATTCTCACGGTCGCGAATTGGAGCGGGCAGTGGCCTGGCTTGGTCGGAATGCTCAACCTCAACGGTTCACTCACCAAAGCGGGAGTGAAATACTCGACGCTGTGGAGCGAAAATTTCGACGATGAATTTTTCCTCAAGGGTTTGCGTCAGTGGCTCAAGACCGGCAAGGTGAAACACGATACCTCACACGTGCGCGCGTTCGATGAGGTGCGCGTACCAGCGAACGCGGCAAAAATCGGCGTCAAGCGATTATGGGCATCTTTGACGAAGGGTGTATGGGAATGTACAACGCGATCATTCCCGACGAGTTGCTCAACGCGGTCGGTGTGTTCAAGGAACGCTTGAGCCAATCCGCACTCTACGCCAAGATGCTCAGCGTGTCCGATGCCGAAGCGCGCGCGGTGTACGATTGGTTGCGCGCCAAAGGAATGAAATTCAATCTAGGCAAGGACGAGAAAACCGAACTGACCGAGCATCAGGTCTTGATGCAATGCAAGATGTACATTGCCGCGATGCGCATCGCCGATGAGTTTGGCTGCGATACCATCGGCATTCAATATCAGCAAGGATTAAAAGACCTCACGCCTGCGTCCGATTTGGTCGAAGGCATTTTGAACAACGTGGATCGTCCGCCGGTGTACCACGAAACGACGGGCAAAGAGTTGTACGCGGGCAACGCGCTTCCACACTTTAACGAAGTTGACGAGTGCGCTGGACTCGACGCGCTCATCACGAATCGGCTGTGGAACATTTTGGGCTTTGCGCCCGAAACGACATTGCACGATGTTCGTTGGGGTCGCCACATTGATGGACGATTCGTGTGGATTCTGGAAATTTCCGGCGCCGTGCCACCCGCGCATCTCGTCGGTGGTTACGCGGGTGCGATCGGTGAACGTCAACCCGCGATGTACTTTCCGCTCGGTGGTAGCACCCTCAAAGGTGTGAGCAAGCCGGGCTGGATCGTGTGGAGCCGCGTCTTTGTCGCGGACAATCGTTTGAACTGCGACATCGGCTTGGGCGAAGCAATCGAGGTGCCGCGCGAAATCGCCGAAGACAACTGGAAGCAAACGACCGAACAGTGGCCCATGATGCATCTCGTGATGCGCGGCATCACGCGCGATCAATTTATGGCGCGCCACAAGGCGAATCACATCCAAGTTGTTTACGCGCCCAGCGAAGCCGACGCGCGTCGCGCACTCTTTGCCAAAGCGGCGGCGATGAACGAGTTGGGAATCAACGTGTCGTTCTGCGGAAAAATCTAGAACGGAATACGCACTACGCACTACGAATCACGAATCACGTATTACGTATGGCGTATTGCGTTGTTGCTTTGGGGGTACACGATGCCTCTTTTCGCACTCGGTCTCGACTTTGGCACGGAATCTGGACGCGCGATTGTGGTGAACGTAGCGACAGGCGAAATCGTTGGAAGCGCGGTGCATCGTTACGCCGATGGTGTGATTGACGAACAT
>JAOACU010000159.1 GCA_026417715.1 Anaerolineae bacterium
TGTATAAGAGACAGGGCTTGATCAAATCATCGAACGATGTGGGCGGTTTGATAGCGGTTTGCTTGGTGTTCGTCGCAAAACCGAGTGAACCGACATAGATGCCGACCCATTGAGGATTCGGGTCATTGTCCAACATCAACTTGGGGTCAATGATGTTCGCGTGGTTCGGCGATTTGTAGGGTTCGAGCAAGCCCTCTTTCTTTGCGGCGATGAACGAGTCAATGGGACCGCCCCACCAAATATCAAATTGTGGATTCGCCTTCTCGTTGCGCAAGCGTGTCAACGCTTCACCACTGGAGAGGCGGATGTAGTTGACCGTGACGCCTGGGTACCGCGCCTCGAACTGCTTTTTCATACCAGCACACCATTCTTCTTGCGGCGTGCAGAGGACGTTGAGTTCACCCTTGAGGGCTTTGGTTTCGGTGGGCTTGGGCGCGGCTGTGGCGGTTGGTGGTACGGCTGTTGGCTTGGGTGCTTCGGTCGGCTTAGGGGCTTCAGTGGGCTTAGGCGCGGCGGTCGGTGGCGCTGGCGTCGGAGCAGGTGTCGGCGCGGGCGCGCACGCTGCCACAATCACCAGCACAATCAACATCAAGAACACAAACAATTTGGTACGCATTTTCTCTTCTCCTTTTCGAAAGAATTTGATTCACGGGTGGACAACACTCCAGTCTCGAATCCGCATCCCTCCTTTCGTCATTGATTCTACTCCGCCTCGAGAAACTTGTTATGGGAACAGCGATGCTACGGAGAAGATGTACTCTAATCCTATTTTACCACAAATTCCCCGTTTCGCCTAATCGAGATTTATGCACACGTTTGCTTAAATGCGGGGCATTTGACCGTCTTCCGACCCTATGGTATCATCGAATTTGTGACCAAGTTGTAGATTTGTTGGCGCGAATCTCTTGGTTTGTAATCTATGTCGTAGGACAAGGCATTCCCTCTTTTGTCCTCCGTCATTCGTCCTCTGATGACAATGCGTATTGACCTCAACTGCGATCTGGGTGAAAGTTTTGGCGCGTACACGCTGGGCAACGACGCGGCGATGATGCCACTCGTCACTTCCGCGAACATTGCTTGTGGCTTTCACGCCGGCGATCCACAAGTGATGGCGCGCACGGTTCGTCTTGCCTTGCAACATCACGTTGCGATTGGCGCGCACCCAGCGTTTCCTGACCTTGTGGGCTTTGGTCGTCGCGCGCTCGATGCCACACCCGAGGAAATCGAGAATGATGTGCTCTACCAAATCGGCGCGCTCGCCGCGTTCGCGCGCGCGGAAGGTGCACGCCTCGCGCACGTCAAACCACACGGCGCGCTCTACAACCTTGCCGCCACGCGTTTGCCGATTGCTGATGCCATCGCGCGCGCGGTTGCGCGTTTCGATGCGAATCTAATTTTGGTGGGGCAACCCAACTCGATGCTCGAACGTGCTGCGCGCGGACACAACCTACGTTTTGCGCGCGAAGGTTTCGCCGACCGCGCTTACAATCGCGATGGCACACTGCGTTCGCGCCGCGAACCGAATGCTGTGATCAGCGATCCCGCGCGCGCGGCGGCACAAGCCCTGCACATAGTACGCACCCAAACGGTCACCACGCCCGAAGGCGAAACGATTGCGATGCCGGTGGATACGCTGTGCATTCACGGCGATTCGCCTCACGCCGTCGAAATCGCGCGCGCAGTGCGAGAGATGTTGGAGAGGAACGGCGTGCGCGTAATGTCACTTGGCGAAGGACGAACGACGAACGACGAAGGTCTTTCGTCCTCCGTCCTTCGTCCTTCGTCGCCCCAATGATTCATTCACTACCGCGCTTGATGCGCGCGGGAGACAGGGCGATCCTCATCGAATTTGCCGACGAAATCAATGACGCGGTCAACGACCGCGTGCACGCGCTTGCCGAGGTGTTGCGCGCGCAGAATCGTTCCGAAATTCGCGACCTCGTGCCAGCGTATGCATCGCTCCTCGTTTGCTACGATGCGCGACGTGTCTCGTTCGCAGAGATGGATGCGCTTTTGCGTGATGCGCTTGCCTCGTTAGCCATAAACGCGCCACGTGCTGCACGTCTCATCGAAATCCCCACGCGCTATGGCGGCGAATTCGGACCCGACCTTGCATTTGTTGCCGCGCACAATCACCTCACAGAAGACGAGGTGATTCGTCTGCACACAAGCGTGGTGTATCGTGTGTATTTTCTCGGCTTTTTGCCCGGCTTTGCGTATCTGGGTTCAGTGCCAGAGCGGATTGCGGTGCCGCGCTTGGAGACACCGCGCACGCGCGTTCCCGCTGGTTCGGTGGGCATCGCGGGACGACAAACCGGCGTCTATCCCTTTGCATCGCCGGGCGGTTGGCGCATCATCGGATGCACTGAGTTGTCGCTGTTCGATCCACAGCATGACCTACCAACATTGTTGCGTCCTGGTGATCGTGTACAATTTGTCGCAATATGACCAAGGACGAAGGACGAAAGCCCAAGGTCCTTCGTCCTTCGTCGTTCGTCCTTTGTCACGATGCTAACAGTACTCGACGCTGGAATCCTCACCACCATCCAAGACACGGGACGCTGGGGCTATCAAGCGTACGGTGTGCCAGTCTCTGGCGCGATGGACATCGGCGCGTTGCGCGCGGCGAATCAATTGGTGCATAATCCGCTGGATGAAGCCGCCATCGAAATTCATTCACCCATCGTGTTGCAAACCGATGCGCCCCACCTCATCGCGTTGACTGGCGCGGACGCGCGTTTGCGCGTCAACGAGCGCGCGCTGCCGATGTGGATGAGCGTGTTCGTGCGCGCGGGTTCCATCATCGAAATTGCCCCAACGCGCGCGGGCTGGATGTATCTGGCGATTCACGGAGGGATTGATGTGCCGCGCGTCTTGGGGAGCAAGTCCACGTGCTTGCGCGGCGCGTTCGGTGGACTGGAAGGTCGTGCGTTGCGCGCGGGCGATGTGATTCGCATCGGCGCGCCAACGTTGGGCGATCTGAGCGCGGCAGCAGGGCATAGCATCGCCGCGCCCGTCTATCGCGATGAAGTGCGCATCGTGCTGGGTCCGCACGATGATTGGTTCGCGCCCGAAGCGATTGCCGCGTTGACGCGCGAGGAATTCATCGTCACCGAGAGCGCGGATCGAATGGGGTATCGTCTGCGTGGTGTGACACTTGCGCGCACGCGCGCGGGGGAAATGATTTCGTGTGGTGTGCCGCTTGGCGCAATTCAAGTCCCGCCCGATGGTCAGCCCATCGTTTTGATGGCGGATCATCAAACGACCGGCGGCTATCCGATCATCGCAACGATTGTTAGTGAAGATGTGGCGCATCTGGCGCAGCGCGCGCCGGGTGAAATCGTCAGGTTTCGGATTATAGATACCGAAACTCAGATCAATAAGTAACGAATAAACGAATGAACGAATCAACGAATAGACGACGTACTATTTTCATTGAGACTTGCGCGATACAATCCTTGTTCCGCGATATAACGCGCCACCGCCTCGGGCACGAGGTGCGCGATGGACTCGCCCGCGCGCACGCGCGCTTGGATGTCACTGGCGGCGATGTCGAGTGTCGGTGCATTAAGCAAGACGATGCGCGCGCGCAAGTTGGGAATGTGTCGCTCCAACTCATCGAGATTCACGGTGAATCCCGGTCGTGGAAACACGGCAAGTTTGCACAAGCGAATCAATTGTTCGGGTGCGCGCCACGTCAACAGATTCGCTAGCGAGTCCATTCCCATAATGAAAAACAACTCGGCGTCCTTGCCGAATTGTTCACGCAGAATACGCATTGTATCCACCGTGTAGGTCGGACCTGGGCGATCTATATCCACACGCGAGAGAACGAACTGCGGATACGGCGCAATCGCCAGACGCACCATCTCCAAGCGATGTTCAATCGGCGTGTGATTCGTCACGTTCTTGTGCGGTGGATGATGCGTTGGTGCAAAGAGCACGCGTTGCAACCCCAGTTGCCTGACGGCTTCGTGCGCAATAAGCAAATGCCCGTTGTGCGGTGGATCGAATGTGCCGCCCAACACACCGATAGAGATTGGAGATTGGAGATTAGAGATTAGCATTCCTCATTCTCCAATCCCCAATTTCCAATCCCCAATCTCCAATCTCTAATCTCTAATCCCTTTACTCTCTCCACTCCAACTCTACCTCCCCGATGCGTACCACATCCCCTTCGCGCACACCAGCGTCTTTGAGCGCGGTATTCACACCCATCGCTTGAAAGATACGATGCAACCGCAAGACGGCTTCGTCCTGATCGAAATTCGTCATCGCCACCACGCGTTCGACTTTTCTGCCGCGCACGCGCCACGCGTGCCCTTCACGCGTGATGGTGAACGCGTTTTCGTCTTCCGTTGGACGAATCACGGGCAATTCGTCTTCGCGCGGCGGTGTTTCGCGCGGTAGTTCCGCCAATCGTTTGGCGACGGCGCGCAACAATTCGCGCACGCCTTGCCCTGTTGCTGCTGAAATCGGATACGCTTCGATGTGACGTTGCGCGAAAACGCGCGCGAGCGACTGCCAGCGCGCTTGCGTATCGGGCAAATCCATTTTGTTGAAACCAATCACTTGCGGTTTCTCCACGAGGCGCGCGCTGTACTGCGCCAATTCGCGATTGATCGTCTCGTACGCGCGCAACGGATCATCGAGCGAACCATCGAGCAGGTGAATCAAGACGCGCGTGCGTTCGATGTGACGCAAAAACTTGTCACCCAACCCCGCGCCCGCGTGCGCGCCTTCGATCAAGCCCGGAATATCGGCAAGAACGATTTCGCGCTCATCCACGAGTGCAACGCCCAGATTCGGCGCGAGCGTCGTGAATGGATAGTCAGCAATCTTGGGACGCGCCGCCGTGACCGATGCGAGAAACGTGGACTTGCCCGCGTTCGGCAAACCGATGATGCCCACATCGGCAATCAATTTTAGTTCGAGGATCAGCGTGCGCGTTTCGCCGGGTTCACCTTTTTCGGCAAAGCGCGGGGCTTGGTTCGTTGAACTCGCGAACGCGGAATTGCCGCGCCCGCCGCGTCCGCCGCGCGCAACAATCACGCGGTCGCCCGCGTTCACCAAATCGGCAAGCACTTCGCCCGTTTCTGCATCGCGCACGAGTGTACCGCGCGGCACCGCAATCACCACGTCCGCGCCGTTCTTGCCATGCTTGTCGCTACCTTGACCGTGCGCGCCGCGTTCGGCTTTCCAGTGCGGATGTTTGCGCAACGTCAACAATGTGTTCAAGTGTGGACTGGCTTCCAGAATCACATCGCCGCCCTTGCCGCCGTGTCCGCCGTTCGGTCCGCCGTAGGGCACGTACTTTTCACGGCGAAAACTCACACAACCATCGCCGCCTTTGCCGGCTTGGACAAAAATTTTTGCTTCATCGAAAAACAACGATTCGTCTTGCATTGCGCAGAGAGAATAATCGAAAGTGGGGAATAAGTCAAACAATGAGCCAATGAGCCAATTGACCAATGAGCCAAAATTGGTAGTGATCACAAAGTAATGCCGACAGTGTCATTCTGAGGCGTGTCTTTCGCGCCGAAGAATCTCTCAAACCACTTTGCGAGACGCTTCGCGGAGTTCACCCTGACGAAAGAAGGGTTCAGCGTGACAGATTACCTTACCAGCATTACTTTTGTAGCACTACTCCAAAATTCAATGTACCAATGAGCCAAATTGTCTGATTGGGTGAGTTATGCTATGATACCTTGTAGAACTTGACAACGGTCGTCGGTCATTCGTCATTCGTCATTCGTCATTCGTCATTCATCATCCGTCATTGGTCAAAGGAGGCACAATGGTATCACCTCGAATTATCGTCACCCCACCTGGACCCAAAGCGCGCGCGATTTTGGAACGCGATGCGCGCGTGCTTTCGCCCTCGTATGCGCGTGACTATGGTTTTGTGATGGAGCGTGGGCAAGGCGCCGAAGTGTGGGACGTGGATGGCAATCGTTACATTGATTTTGCGGCGGGTATCGCTGTGAATGCAACAGGACATTGTCATCCCGAAATCGTGCGCGTGATTCAAGAACAAGCCGAAAAGTTCATTCACATCTCGTCCGATTACTACCACGAATTGATGGTGCGCATCGCTGAACGCATCAACGAAATTGCACCGATGCGAGAAGACGTGGTCGTGTTCCTTGCCAACTCGGGCACCGAATCGGTGGAAGCCGCTATCAAACTCGCGCGCTATGCGACAGGTCGCCGACAGTTCATCGGTTTCTTGGGAGCATTTCACGGTCGTTCGATGGGTTCGCTGTCGTTCACCGCGAGCAAGGCGCGACAACAAGAACGCTTTTTCCCCACGATGCCTGGTGTGTGGCACGTGCCGTTCCCCGATCCGTATCATCCGGTTTTTCCAACGCCCACGAACGGCGATGAAGGCGACGCGGTGGTGGATTACATCGAACAAGAATTGTTTTCCGAAGCGTTACCGCCTGATGAAGTTGCGGCGATTCTGGTCGAGCCGATTCAAGGTGAGGGCGGTTACATCGTGCCACCACCGAACTTTTTTCCACGCCTGCGCAAATTGTGCGACAAGTACGGCATTTTGTTGATTGTGGACGAAGTGCAATCGGGTGTGGGACGTACTGGCAAATGGTGGGCGATTCAACACTGGAACGTCGAACCCG
>JAOACU010000160.1 GCA_026417715.1 Anaerolineae bacterium
GAGGAGAATGCCGTAGACCAAAGACGAAGGGCGAAGGACGAGAGACCGAAGACGAAGGACGAAAGACCAAAGACGAAGGACCGACCGCTGACCGCTGACCGCTGACCGCTGAAACCTGAAACTTGAAACCTGAAACCGCCTTCGTCCGTCCTCCGTCTTCCGTCCTCCGTCAGTGTTCCACACCGCTCAACCCCACGATCGCTACGCCCAGTCCAACGATCAGCGCGCCGAGTACGCGTAGCGGATGCAAACCCTCGCCAAGAAAAATCCACGACTCGATGACGATGATCACATACATCAAACCAAGCATCGGATACGCAAGCGAAAGCGGCACGCGCGAAATCACCGACAGCCAAAATAATGAACCCAAACCAAATCCGACAAAACCGATCCAGATGTTGGGATTCTTGAAGATTTTGATGAATGTTGGCACGAGTGTGTCGAGAGCGGCAAAATCCAAGACACCGACCTCATTCATTCCGCGTTTCAAGAATAATTCGCCTGTCGTAGTGAGTAGCATTGCTGGAATCAGCCACACCAGCGCAGTGAGTATTTCACGAGACAAGGTATCCTCCTGGAATTGACCGCCGACCACCGACCGCTGACCGCCGTCTGCCGTCGGCGGTCAGCGGTCAGTTCTATGCAAGTTCGTTGATGGCTTGTGCGACTGCGCGCACATCATCGAGCGATAGTTCAGGGTACAGCGGCAACGAGACGATTTCGCGCGCAAGACGCGATGCCACCGGCAAATCCTCATCACGATAGCCAAGGTTTGCGTACGCGGCTTGTTGGTGAATGGCAAGTGGATAGTGAATGGCAGTGCCAATGCCGCGCGATTGGAGATTGGAGATTAGAGATTGGCGGTTGCGTGTTTGAACGACGTAGAGATGATAGACGTGTTGACCGTACGTCATCTCACGCGGTGGCGTGACCGTGCGCAACAGTTCGGTGTAGAGCGCGGCGCGTTCGCGACGCGCGGCATTCCACGCGTCGAGATGCCGCAACTTGACGCGCAAAATCGCGGCTTGGAGTTCATCGAGGCGCGAATTCGTGCCCTTGATTTCGCTCACGTAACGTTCACGCCAACCGTACTGCCGCAACAAATCCACACGCTCGGCAAGTTGCGCGTCGTTCGTCAGAATTGCGCCACCGTCGCCGTACGCGCCCAGATTTTTCGTCGGATAGAAACTGAACGCGGCGATGTCACCCCAACTACCCACACGCTTGCCACGATACGTCGCGCCGTGCGCCTGCGCACAATCCTCCAACACAAAAATTTTGCGCGCGCGCGCGATTTCCAAAATCGGCTCCAAATCACAACTTTGACCAAAGAGATGAACAGGGATAATCGCGCGCGTGCGCGGCGTGATGGCACGTTCGAGCGACGCCACATCCATCAACATCGAATCGGGGCACACATCGCACAAGACCGCGCGCGCGCCCGTCAATTCGATTGCCGCTACTGTTGCAACCGCTGTGTTCGGGACGGTAATCACTTCGTCGCCTGCGCCGATGCCCAGCGCGAGCAACGCAAGATGCAACGCCTCCGTGCCCGAACCCACGCCAATCGCAAAGCGCGTGCCAATGTACTCGGCAAATTCCTTCTCGAACGCGCGCACTTCGGGTCCCAAAATGAACCAACCACTCTTCAACTCGCGCGCGGTCGCGTCGTCAATTTCGGCTTTGATAGTTTCGTACTGTTTGGTGAGATCGAAGAATGGGATCATAGTACTCCGTGTTGCGTATTGCGTAACAAATACGGAATACGGAATACGCAATACGCAATACGCAATACACCTATACCTTACCAGTAATGTTCACGATACGCACGATAATACTCTAACGTCCGTTTCAGCCCCTCGCGCAAATTCACGCGCGGTGTCCAACCCAACATTCCGCGAATCTTGCGATAGTCGGCATAGTAATCGCCGATGTCAATCACTTTGCGGTCGGGCGGAAATGGAATGATTTCGTAATTCCCGCTGCCATTGATTTCGATACAGAGTTTGGCAAGGTCACGCAAGTTGATTGTTTCGTCACTCCCCAAGTTGAAGATTTGTCCGTTCGCGTTTTCGTGCGTTGCCGCGAGCAAAATCGCTTCCACCGCATCGTCCACATAGTTGAAATCGCGCACTTGCAAACCATCACCCCACACTTGAATCGGTTTGCCTTCGATGAGATTCTTGATCCAAATCCCCAAAAACGTTTGACGCGCATCTTTGACGCGCATTCGCGGTCCGTACGTGTTCGTCATTCGTAGCGACACTGCGCGAATGCCATACACATTGTTGTAAACGATGTGATACCACTCGCCTGCCATTTTGTTGATACCGTTCACATCGGTTGGATGCAACAGGTGACGCTCGTCCACCGGCAAATAATCGGGTTTGCCGTAGATTTGGCGCGTGCTCGCGTACACGATTTTGACGTTACGATTGTGTTTGCGACACGCCTCCAAAATCGAAAGTTGCGCGCGACAGTTGATTTCCAAATCGGTGTACGGATTTTGCATCGAATCGAGATGCGACGTTTGCCCAGCCAGATTGAACAGAAAATCGCGACCTTGCACCAAATAGTCCATCGAGTACTCGTCGCGCACATCGGCGATGTTCACGCGCACCTTGTCCTCGATGCCAGCGATGTTGAACAAGTTGCCGCCGTACTCGGGGATGAGCGAATCCACCAACGTCACGCGCGCACCGAGTTCGACGAGTCGGCGCGCGAGATTCGATCCGATAAAGCCAAGTCCGCCGGTGATGAGACAATCGGCATTGTTCAAGCGAGCGAAAATGTCCGTCATTCTTTCAATCCAATCACAATGTATTCGACCGGATACGCTTCGGCATCCGCCGTCTGATTTTTCGCAAAGCGTCCGGTTTTCTTGTCGCGTTTTTGTGGCAAAATCTTGGAAGGAATTTCGCGCTTGATGATGCGATCCAAACGAAACCCTGAATGTTGCAAACTCTCCGCAAACACCTGCGCGTTGAGAATGTCCACGCCTTTGAGTTGCGTGTTGCCAATCACGTAACAACAACGCCCACCCGATTTGAGAATGCGGAAACTTTCGTCAAAGACCTCTTGCATATCCGCAAAGAACGTTTCCACATCCCGCGCCATCTTGGGACTGCGACTAGCAAGTTGCGCGACGATGTTTTGCGCGAGCACGCTCTTGAGCGCGCGCGGGCGATACGCGGTGGACGCCGCGCCAATGAACTCTTTGCGATATTCGCGCCAATCGTCCGTCAAGTCAAGCCAGAGCGTCGAGAGTTGATGCAAATCGGCGTAGGCGTAACTGGTTACATAAGGGCTGGAAGTGACAATCAAATCTACCGACGCGCTGGGCACGGGTTGCGCGCGCGCATCGCCGACGCGAACATTCAGGTAATCGTCAATCGCCTCGCGCACGCGCGCTGGGACAACGTCATAGAACGCGGCGTTGCCATCCTGCATCTTTTTGATGTGCTGACGAAACGCATCAAAAGGCGCAACGGGTTGTTTGTGCACATCGCGCGTCGGCTTGGTACTTGCTTGCAACCACAACGAACAACGTTTCAAAATGTGACTGAACGCCACAAGAAAAAAATCGCGCACGCGCGCATCCTCTTCGCGATGAATCAAATTCAGCAAGATGCCTAGATCGTGGATAGTAGATTCGTTGAACCAATAGCGAATGCGTTCGATGTGACGTTCAGGTACGCGTGGTTCGATGCGCGCGGTGCGCGGGTTGTACTCTTTTACAAGACGAAACAGATGGTCTATGCGTTGCGCCAAATAGTTCGGTTCGATCGGTGTCGCTTTGACGCGCGCGATGAGATGCGCAATCCGATTGATGTCGGTGCCGCTGGCGTAAAATCCGCGCGCAATCGCCGTGACGATCGTCGTGCCACAACCCATAAACGGATCGTTGATGTGCGCGGTGGGCGTGGTGATGTACTCGTCTAGCAAACGCTCCACCAATTGTGGAATGAACTTGGCGGGATAGCGATGATAGTCGTGCGTCCACTTGCCGGTGTCCGATGGTGTGCACTTGCGAAACGCCCACGCCTCTTCGCTGGGTGTCGCCTGAAACGCGTCCAAAATTGCTTGTGGCGATAAAGGCATACGCATCGTCACGTGGTTGTCTTGGCGGCTAGTTGTGCGGCGCGCTTGGGACGATACTTGCGCACGGCTTCTTGCTGGACAACGAGACGCCACCACCAATGAAAAATGCGAATCAAGGTCGCACCGACGCGTCGCACGTTGAAAAATTGCGATTCGCCGTACTGCCGATAAAAGTGACGCACCGGCACTTCGGCAAAACGATAGCCGGCATCTTGCGCTTTTTTCACCAACTCGAATGTGATTGTCCCCGTGTTCGATTCGAGTTCGATCACATCGAACATTGCGCGGCGCATCAAGCGAAAATCGCAATCCACATCCTTGATTTTCAAACCAAAGATGAACTTGATAAAGTACTGATACAAAATTCCGATGATGATGCGGTGCAACGGATCGCGTCGTTTAATTTTCCAACCGTTGATAAAATCCACATCGTCGGAAATTTTCTCGGCGAGGAGTTTGAGTTCACGCACATCGTATTGCGCGTCGCCGTCGGTGTAAAAGACCCACTCTTTGGTTGCGGCGGCAATACCCGATCGAATCACACCACCATAGCCGCGATTTTTTTCGTGATTGATGATGCGGAACGTCGAGGGCAGGACACACTGGAGTTCGTTGAGGATTTGCAGCGCGTCATCGGGACTGGCATCGTTGACGACGATGACTTCATAGTCATCGGTGATCTCGCGCAAGGTTTGTATCGCGCGAATCACCATCGTGGCAATAGTGCCCGCGTCGTTGTAGCAGGGGAAGAAAACAGAAATGCTGGGCTTTGTCATTCGATTTTGTCACTCTCAATCACAAGGATTATGCTCCTTGTTCCATTTCCAAAACCTTGTTCAATCGGCGTTGATAGCGTTCGTTCGCATCGAATCGCGCGGTGAGGAACGCGCGCACCAGTTCGCGCGCCAGTTCATCGCCGATGACGCGCGCGCCAAGACACAGCACGTTCATATTGTCGTGCTCCACGCCTTGCCGCGCCGAATAGGTATCGTGGCAGAGGGCGGCGCGAATGCCGCGCATTTTCGTTGCGGCGATGCTCACACCCACACCACTCCCGCATACGAGGATGCCGCGCTCGGCTTCGCCGCGCTGAATCGCTGCGCCGACGGCGCGCGCATAGTCGGGATAATCGTCGCGCGCGTCGTATTCGCGCGCACCGCAATCAACAACGGTGTGACCTAGTTTGCGGATTTCATCGGCGACGATGGGTTTGAGTGCAAAGCCGCCGTGATCAACGCCGAGAGCGATGTTCATCGAGACCTCCGAGAGACGCGCGCTGGATTTTGATTGTCCGTCCCCCAATTCGCAGGATTGTTGATGATGTATTCGCGGATTCGATTCATTTCGTTCTCATCACGAATGATATGTTCCCAATAATTTCGTTGCCACACGGGAGCGCCGGACGTATGTCGAATGGTGTTGATGCGTCGCGCGGTCACCGATTTGTAATTCCCGATAATCGCGCCTAACGAACGTGACGCCACGCCGCGCGGTGGTAGGGGCGAGGCATTTCCCAAGACACCGTTCGATGCGTACGTGTCTTCAGCGCGGGCAATCGTTGTGCCATCAAAAGTGTCTGGCGGAAATGCCTCGCCCCTACGTTCGTCATCGGTGATGATGATAATCCCGTGCAAATGATTGGGCATAACGACCCATTCATCTAAAATCACGTTCGGAAAATGTTGTGGAATTTTGCGCCAATATGTTTCTGCTACACGACGCAATACGATATTCTCAAACAGGCATTCGCGCTGATGCGTCACTATCGTCACAAAATACGCGCCCGGTTGAGAATAATCGTACCCGCGCAAGCGAATTGAACGGCGGTGGTGTTTAGCTGGATCGTATCTCGCTCCACGCTGCATAGCCCAATGCTTGCAAAATATCTTCGCGTTCTAATTCGGGCCATTCTTTGAGAATATCCTCGATGGTCATACCCGAACTGAGATAACTGAGAATGGAGGCAACAGGGATGCGTAAGCCACGCACACACGGCTTGCCAAAACATTTTTCTGGGTCAAGCGTAATGCGGTTGAATCTATAATGGCGAATTTCCATTTTACACACCTCCGCAATTCAACGCGCATAAAAATTCGCCGTACAGTTTGAGTGTGTTCGTCATTCATTAGGTCACACTGAGCGAAGCGACGCGTGTTGTGATGACGGGATTGTTCGCTTCGCTCAGAGTGACAAATTGCGACTATCGCTGAATCCGCGCCGAACCGCCTTGTGCAAACGCGCGCACTTGGTCCACCGTCACCATCGTCGTATCGCCGGGTGTGGTAGTGAGAAGCGCGCCGTGCGCCCAACCCAAGTTCACCGCTTCTTGCTCAGGTTCGCCAGTGAGCAAGCCGTAGAAAAAGCCGGACGCAAAGCCATCACCACCACCAACGCGATCGTACACATCGAGTTCGCACGTCGGCGCGACGTACGTCTTGCCATCAATCCACGCCACCGCACTCCAACTGTGCCGATTCGTCGAATGTACCT
>JAOACU010000015.1 GCA_026417715.1 Anaerolineae bacterium
GGGCTTTGCCGCTAGTTCGCGCGTCGAAATGCGTGAAGTGGGAAACGTCGTTGCGCGTGCGATTGCCATCGCCAAAGCCAGCGCGCTGTTCAAAACGCGCGATGTGGATTTGGGCGATCCCATCAGCATCAAAGAATCGTACGTCACCCCCATCAAAATCAATCCGTTCACCGTGCCGTTGAGTGAAAAGACCGACTTGTTGCTTCGCGCGGATGAAGCGATGCGACGCGTGCGCGGCGTCAAAGTCACGCGCGCGGAAATGGCATTCGTGCGCGAGAACAAACTCTTTGCCTCCACCGAAGACAGTCTCATCAATCAAGAAATCATCGAGAGCGGTTGTGGCATCGTCGCAATGGCAACCGATTGGCAGACCGGTGAAGTGCAGGTGCGTTCGTATCCCAACTCGGTGGGGCGGCATCAGCAAACGCGCGGTTACGAGTTCATCCTCGAACAAAAACTCGTGGAGAACGCGCCGCGCGTGGCTGAAGAAGCCGTCGCACTACTCACCGCCGACCAGTGCCCCAGTTACGACGCGACGACGATCATTCTCGATAGTTCACAACTCGCACTACAAATTCACGAATCGTGTGGACATCCTATCGAATTGGATCGCGTGTTGGGCAGCGAAGCGGCGTACGCCGGCACATCGTTCCTCACCCCGGAAAAACTGGGGCGCTTTCGCTACGGCTCGGAGGTGGTGAACATCGTCGCTGATGCAACCGTGCCCGGCGGTCTCGGCACGTTTGGTTTCGATGATGAAGGTGTCCCCGCGCAACGCACCGACATTGTCCGCAACGGCATCTTTGTTGGCTATCTCACGAGTCGTGAAACCGCGCGTCAACTCGGCTTGGGACAATCGAATGGCACGATGCGCGCGGATGGTTGGGCGCGCCCGCCGATTATTCGGATGACCAACATCAATCTCTTGCCCGGCACATGGGACGTGGACGATTTGATCGCCGACACGGACGATGGAATTTGGATGGAGACGAATCGTTCGTGGAGCATTGACGACAAACGACTCAATTTCCAATTCGGCACCGAAATCGCGTGGGAAATCAAAAAGGGCAAAAAGACGCGTATGTTGAAAAATGCCACCTACACCGGCATCACGCCCGAATTTTGGCAATCGTGCGATGCGGTGTGCAACGAGAAATCGTGGATCGTGTGGGGCACGCCGAATTGTGGCAAAGGACAACCGCCCCAAATCGCGCACACGGGACACGGCGCGTCGCCCGCGCGGTTCCGCAATGTGCGTGTGGGAGTGGTGAAGTAGAGATTGGAGATTGGAGATTGGAGATTGGAGACTAGAATCTCTAATCTCCAATCTCTAGTCTCCTGCAAGAGGACAATATGCTAGGCGAAAACAAAATCCGTGAAATTACGAATCAAGTGCTCGGTTTTTCCAAAGCCACGCAAACCGAAGTGTTGATCTATGTGACCGAGAGCGCGCTCACGCGCTTTGCCAATTCGATGATTCATCAAAACGTGGCAGAGAGCGATACGCAAGTGCGTGTGCGCGTGGCGTATGGCAAAAAAATCGGTGTGGCGTCCACGAACGATCTGTCTCCCGAAGCGTTGCAACGTACCGTCGAAATCGCGCGCGCGATTGCCCAAGCGCAAGGCGAAGACCCGGAATTCGATTCACTCCCGATGCCGCAACCGATTCGCCCCGTCGAAGCGTTCGTCGAGGCAACGGCAAGTTTCACGCCTGAACAACGCGCGCAAGCCGTTGGCGTGATGTGCAAAAAAGCCAAAGCGCAAAACGTGATTGCCGCTGGCGCGTTCTCGACGACGGTCAGTGAAATCGCGGTGGCAAACTCGCACGGCTTGTTCGCGTATCACCCTGTCACCTTCGCCGATCTCAACACGGTGATGATGACCGAAACGAGTTCGGGCTATGCGTCGTTCACGCATCAAGACGCGCGGCGCATCAATGCCGAGGCACTTGCCGACGAAGCGATTGACAAAGCCCTGCGCTCACAAAATCCCATCGCGCTCACGCCCGGCGAGTACACTGTGTTCTTGGAAGAGTACGCCGTGTTCGATATGCTCAACTTTTTTGCGATGCTCAGTTTCACCGCGCAAGCGATGCAAGAAGAACGCTCGTTTATGAAAGGCAAACTGGGCGAGCGCGTGATGGACGCGCGCATTACGATTTGGGATGACGGTTGCGCGTCCGATGTGATTCCACTGCCGTTCGATTTTGAAGGCGTGCCGAAGCAAAAAGTGACGTTCATCGAAAACGGCGTCGCGCGCGGTGTAGTGTACGATACGGTAACTGCGCGACGCGAGGGCAAAAGTTCGACGGGCCATTCGCTTCCTGCACCGAACACGATGGGACCTTACCCGATGCACGTCTTGATGGCACCAGGCGATACGCCCAAGCGCGAAATGCTCAAGAGCATCGAGCGCGGCATTTGGGTCACGCGTTTTTGGTACACGCGTCCCGTGCACCCGATGAAAGTGCTTGTGACAGGAATGACGCGCGATGGTACGTTCCTCATCGAAAATGGTGAAATCACGCAACCACTCAAGAACTTGCGCTTTACGACGAGTTATCTCGAGGCGTTCAATCGTGTGCGTGCGATTAGTCGCGAAACCAAGTTGCTGTACAGTGATTGGGGTGGTGCGTCACGCGTGGCGCCCGCGCTAGTGGTGGACGGCTTTCGATTTACCGGCGTGACGCAGTAAAGTCAATGAGCCAATCCTTTGTGGATTGGCTCATTGTGTTTGTGCTTGGGAAGAAAGATGTTCTAGACCGCACAGGTCTCGGAGACGCGTGCGTGCCAGAATGTTTCCTCTCCAAACACATTTTGAAAGCCAGGTGTTTGATGGTCGAGTTTCAGGTTTTCCTCATCTTTTTCGGACCGCTTGCCCTGATTGGCGCGGTGTGTCTGTTTCTTGGATTACGCCATCGGGCAAGGGCGCGTGCCGCTACCCAGTGGAGCACGACGCCAGGGAATTTACTGTCGTTTGCGATCACTCGGGGGCGGGTGAAAAACCAAACGCACTACTATCCACATTTGGAGTACGAATACACGGTGGATGGTACGCGCTACGTCTCCAAGCGAATTTCGTTCGGTTACCTCGCGTATGATTCGGAAGAAGAAGCCAAAGCGGACCTCGAGCGGCGCATACGCGGAAATCCGGTGCAGGTTTATTACGATCCCAAGAATCCCAAAGACGCTGTGCTGATTCCTGACGGTGCCAGCGGTTCGGCGGTACTGATCGGTGTGGGTGTGTTGTTACTCGCGCTACCACTGGTATTCGGTTTCTACTTTCTACTGCGTCATTGATGAGGCCTGAGCAGGGCGGCTTAAAGTAGTGCAAGACGATGCCGAGAGAGTAAAAAATCTTGGGGCAGGAATCACATACCTGCCCCAAGATTTTTGGCGCGCTTATCTGCCTGGCATTGGCTTGGCGTTCGGAGGTGCAGTGACGACCAGCGTGGGATTGTTAAAGTCCCACATCCGCGCAGTCATAATCACCGCGCCTTTTTCGTTGGGATTCTTGGTATCGTGTGCGCGCAACTCGAACGTCCACTTGTGAACAAAGCCATCGGCGCACAACCACACCGCTGTTTGCCCCATATCAATCGCCGAAAAATCACTCTGGTCTTTGCCCGACATTCCAAGCAACGCCGAGAATGCCGTGCTGGCGTTCTTGAAATCGTACGCCCACACATCGCACGACAAGCCATCAAGGATTTCGGTGCGAACTTTTTTGAAATCGCTATCTTTGCCACCGGCGTAATCTCGGAATTCATCGGGATTGGCAAAATCGCGCATACTTGCCGCCATCGTATCGTCGGTGATGTACCACTGCTTGGGATCCAGCATTCCGAACAGCGCCATACCCTTGACATACGACTTGCCATCGGCTTGGATGAACTCGATCGTTGCGTTGGGATCACCACCCAGTACCGCCAGCAAGCCGCCTTTGGAGGCAAAGTAGGCATTCTTGCCGTCCACGTGTCCTTGCATATTCATAAACGCTTTTTCCTGATACTTGCCTTGCTCCATTCCTCCAAAGACCCACGTGAACTCGACACGGTACTTGTTGGCGGCTTTGGTCTTGTTCAGAAAATCGGTCAGTGGATTTCCCGTGCTGGGCGTACTTGCGCTGGGTGTATTCGCCATCGAACGTGTCGGCGTTGGTGGAGCGACGATAGGTGTGGGACCGCCTACGGGTGAAGTCGGCATCGGCTTGATGGTGGTAGGTAACGGAAAGATGGGTGTGGGTGTACGAAGATTGCCACCAGGACCTTGACTGAGGGCGGCGAGTTGGTTGGGTATATCGAGCATCCAGACTGCGGCGCCGGCAACGACCACGCACAAGCACAGTACGATCACGCATCCCGCCGCAATCGCAATGAGATTCTTGTTTTGCATTTCTTCCTCCTTCCTTCAGGATTTACTCAAGTGTAGAGGAAAAATGCAATTTTGACAAGAGGGGTTATCCAAATCCCAAACCGCGCTCTTTCAAACTCACAAAGCGATTGCTTGCGCCGATGACCAGATGATCGAGCACGTCAATATCCAACAACTTGCCGGCTTGGACGATTTCGCGCGTCACGGCAACATCTTCAGGTGAAGGGGTGGGATCGCCCGAAGGATGATTGTGAACAACGATGAGCGCGGCGCAATTTTGTCGCACCGCCTCGCGAAACAGTTCCCCAACGCGAATGACCGTCGTGTGCAGTGAGCCGCTGTACACTAGCGGCGTTGCCAGCACGCGATTCTTGGTATCGAGGAGCACGACGCGCATCTCTTCTTTTTCCAACCAACCCATTCCCGCGAGGAGCGCGGCGGCATCGCTGGGCGTGTTCACCACCGGACGTTCGCCGATAGATTCAAGTTGGAGACGATGCGCCAACTCGAACACCGCGCGCAATTCAATCGCTTTGGTCTCGCCGATGCCTTTGAGGCGCGTCAGTTCGTTGAGTGGCACGCGCGACAAACCACCCAAGCCCCGATACTCGCGCAACAGTCGTTCGGCAAGATGAACGACATTTTCGCCGCGCGTGCCGGTGCGAAGGATGATCGCAATCAACTCGGCTGTGGTCAGCGCATCGGCGCCCAAGCGTTTGAGTCGTTCGCGCGGTAAATCGCTTTTGCTGAAGGCAGTGTGCAGATGATCGCCAGAGGACATAAGTGTCATTTCAAAGCGCGTTTTGCGCGCCGAGAAATCTCTTTCGCTCTTGGGTA
The DNA here is from genome assembly GCA_026417715.1 of Anaerolineae bacterium. Lineage (GTDB taxonomy): Bacteria > Chloroflexota > Anaerolineae > UBA4142 > UBA4142 > VGOB01. Next base: position 5,211 of record JAOACU010000015.1, read on the forward strand.
GAAAGGGGTTTCTAGACCTCACAGGTCTCCGAGACCTGTGAGGTCTGAACAAGCCATTTACCGTTTTCTACCCAAGAGCGATCTCTTTAACTGATGTTACGCACGCGTAGGACAAGTTGGCAAACTTGTCCTACCTTTCACTCGCTCGGTTTTTGCTCTTGGTCTTCGGGAGGCAGTTCGAGAATTTCGCGCAAGTTGAGTTGCAGTTCTTTGGCGCGCGCAATCAAATCGAGGAGTTCCGCGTCCTCTTCGGGATCCAAATCTTCAGGGCGCACATCGTACGCGCTCCACAGCGCGTTCAGCATATTGTTCGTGTGTTTGGCGATCATCCGCGCGACGTGTTCGCGCGTGATTTCGCGCGAAACAAGTTTGACGCGCGGTCCGCCAAAAAATCCCAACGCTTCCATCTCGGCAACGTGCTCGGCGCGTTCTTCCTCGGTCCAATCCTCCAAGCCCTCCTCAAGGTCTGTGCCCTCCATAAACTCAAAGCGCGCATCGGCTTCTAGCGCGCGCGTAAAATCGTCAAGCGAGATGCCGGGATTTTGCGCGGTGTACTGCACCCATAGTTTTTTGACCGGCACCAAAATCTCTTCGTCGGTTTCGAGGATGCCGGCTGCCCAATCGGTGAGGTTGTTCATTGCGTTGCTCCTTTCAGGATTGACGAAGGACGAAAGACCGATGCTAAACCTTCGTCCTTCGTCTGTGGTCTTTTGTTAATAGTCCAATTCTACCTATGAGCGAAATCAATTTTTCGATTTGATTGTCACGGTGCGCGCCACGCGCGACCATCGCGCGCGAGCAATTCATCAGCGGTGATAGGTCCCCACGTGCCAGCGGCATAGTTTGGAAAACGCGGTGGCGGTAATTGCGCCCACCGTTCCAGAATCGGCATCACGAGCGACCACGCGACTTCGACTTCATCGTTACGATTGAACAACGTCGCGTCGCCGCGCATCGCGTCGAGCAACAAGGTTTCGTACGCGTCGCCCGGCGCCGCGCCAAACGAATCGGCGTAACAAAAATCCATTCGCACATTGCTCAACTGAATCGCTTGCCCCGGACGTTTAGCGGCAAACTCCCAGTAGATTCCTTCGTCGGGTTGAATGCGTAGCGCGATGACATTCGGCGTGATGCCGTTCCCTACATCGTGCGCGAACAACGGATGCGGCACGGGCTTGAAGTGAATTTGAATTTCGGTCGCGCGTTTGGCGAGTCGCTTGCCTGTGCGAACGTAGAACGGCACACCCGCCCAGCGCCAGTTTTCGATCATCAACTTGAGCGCGACAAAAGTTTCGGTGTTGGAATCGGGTGCGACGCGCGGCTCGGTGCGATACGCATCGTACTGCCCGCGCACGACCACGTCGTCCACATCGCGATCGCACAACGGACAGATCGCGCGCAGCACCTTGATTTTTTCGTCGCGCACGGCAGTCGCATCGAACGAGACAGGTGGCTCCATCGCGGTTAGCGCGACGAGTTGCAACAAGTGCGATTGCACCATATCGCGCAGCGCGCCCGCCTTGTCGTAATACTCGCCGCGATTTTCGATGCCGATGCTTTCCGCCGCCGTGATTTGCACGTGATCCACATAGTTGCGATTCCACAACGGTTCGAGAATCGTGTTGGCAAAGCGAAACGCAAAAATATTTTGCACCGTCTCTTTGCCAAGATAGTGATCAATGCGATAGATTTGTGATTCATCGAAAATCGCGAGCAATTGACGATTCAGGGCATGCGCGCTGGCTAGATCGTTGCCAAACGGTTTTTCGACGATGAGGCGTTCCCAAGGACCGCCCGGTGGTGCGAGATGCGCCGCGCCCAAACGTTCCGCAATCAACGCATAGTGCTCAGGCGCGGTGGCAAGGTAGAACAGGCGATTGCCTTGCGTGCCGTACGTCGTATCGAGTTCGCGCAGACGTTCGGCGAGTCGGGTGTACGCATCGAACGAATCGAAACTGCCGGTGTGATAAAAGATGCGCTGTGCGAATTCGTCCCAGCGCGCGCGAGCGTCATCGGGCTTGGCGCGCGCGAATCGTTGCGCACTCGCGCGCGCGTCCGCGCGAAATTCGTCGTCCGATTTCTCGCGACGCGCGAATCCGACGATGCAAAATTGCGCGGGGAGTTTGCGCGCGCAAAACAAATCGAAGAGCGCAGGCAAAAGTTTGCGCGCGGTCAAATCGCCCGTCGCGCCAAAGATGACGAGGATGTTGGGTGGGGGAAGCGTCGCGCTCAAACCGACACGGAGAGGTGGAAACATTGCGTGCTAGCCCGTGTAGCCACACATCCCCACGCGCGGAGAATTGACGACGGGCAAAAAGCACTCTTCGCCGCAGTCGTGTTCTTCCGCGTGTTCATCACACAGCCACGCCTCGGCACCTTCGAAAACACACATCGAACAAACTTGGGTCGCAGGTTTACCGCATTTCACGCACGGAATCGCGGGCGGATCGTTGCGCGCAAGAATTTGTACTTTTCTCGTCGTGCCTTGCCGTTCGCTCAGTACTTCAAGTGCGAGTTCGGTCGTCGTGCCAAAGTCGTACTCGTGCGTGAACTTCATTCCTGGTGCGAGCACATCATCCAACTTGGCAGACATACTTTTGGGTTTGCGTCCCAAGAATGGATCGTATTCAGGCGCGACATCGTAATCTTCTCCAGCGATGCGGAACACGCTGAGATGTCCGCAACATTCGAGCCAAGTCTCGCGCAAGAATTCGTCTAGCGTGCGGAGCGATGCGCTGGCAGGAATCTCGATGTGCAACCAGTACTCGGGCAAATCGCGTCCTTCTATTTTGAGATGGAAAACGCGCTTGTTGCCGGTTGCCAAATGTTCGGCTTTGCACTTGTCCAGATGCCGCGTGATGGTCTGCTTGGTGAACGTCTGACCACACAAATTGCATTTGCCTTGTGAAATTCTTCTTGGCATTTTTCGTTCTCCTTGTGCCTCTGTTGAGGCAGCGAAATTTACGCGCGTTGCGTGTGCGTGTGGAGTATGGTATAATCATACTCGGAAAGCCCACAAACACAAATGGCAGAAAATCGCGCGGACGTAAGCACGCAAATCAAATACTGGAAAACACTGGCGGCGGATAACTGGAGGACCGCCACTTCGCTTTTTGAAAAACAACGCTATATGCACGCGCTATTCTTTGGGCATCTGTATCTTGAGGCGTTGCTCAAAGCGTTGATTGTGCACCGCACACAAAAAGACGCGCCGTTTGGGCACAAACTGTACACGCTGGCGCTGAAAGCCGGCTTGAAACTCACTGATGAACAACACGATCTACTGACCCGCTTCACCGCCTACAATATCACCACGCGCTATCCCGATCAACGTCTCTTGTTGTACAAGCGCTTTGATCGTGAATTCACTCAAATCGAATTGAAACAAATCCGCAGGATGGGCAAATGGATCGCTTCGCATCTGAAATAAATCAGACTGTTTTGCGAAAGTCGAATCGGTTGATCGCCGTGCTTAAAGCCAAAGGATTGCAAATCGAACGTGCTTATCTCTACGGTTCGTATGCCAAGGGACACGCGCGACCTGACAGCGATATTGACATCGCGATTGTATCGAAAGATTTGACTGGCGATTGGCTAGACGATTATTGTCGCTTGACACGTATTGCGGATGAGGTTGACCCACGAATAGAGGTGATTTCTTTCCTCCCTCAGGATTTCCGCGACGAAAATCCACTTGTTTGGGAAATCAAATCTTTTGGTATTCCCTTGACTGGTCATCGCCACCTGCATCGCGCGTCCAAACCCCGCCGCAAACCGCGCCCGCGCGCCAAGCGGCGTTGAGAGTTTCAAGGTTTCAGGTTCAAGGTTTCAAGTTTCAGGTTCAAGGTTTCAGGTTTCAAGTTTCACGTCTCACGCCTCACGTCTCACGCTCCACGCTCTCTCGCTCTCTCGCTCATCGCTTCCCGCCTACTTTCGCGCGCTGCATCTCTTCTACCACCATACGCAACGTTGCTCCGCGCTTGAGGTGCACACGCAACGCGCGGCGTCCGCGCGCGCGTAACGCTTGCCAATCGCCAGCCGCTTGCGCACGAATCAAATCGCCGAAGGTGTACGCTGCATCGGGAATCGGTACATCGCGCGTGGGGTCAGCGGTGATTTGCAATGCCAAGACATTGTTCGGTCCGCCCTTGTGCAACTGCCCCGTCGAGTGCAAAAAGCGCGGACCAAAACCGACGGTCGTGGCAATGCCCAGCGCGTCGCGCGCGGCGACGCGCATCGCTTTCAACGCGGCGCGATGACTCGGCGTGTTCGGCAGGTATGCCATCAGCGCGAGATAGTCGCTGGGTTGCGCGAGCGCAAAGAACGCGCGCAACGCCTCGCGCAAATTCCGCGCAGCCATCCCCTCCGCATACACCGCGAAATTTCTCCCCTCCCAAATCGGCTGGTCGGCGGTCGGCGGTCGGCGGTCAAGAACGCGCGCGCATTCACCTTCGCCTCCTCCACGTTCGGCTGATCGAACGCGTTGACGCCGAGCAGCGCGCACGCGACGGCGGTTGCAAATTCCCAGCGGAAAAATTCTGCGCCGATGTCGTACACGTCGCGCAAGTGCATTCGCAAAATCGGATGACCGATTTTTGCGAGCGCGGTGAGTGTGCGATGCGCGCGCGCGTTGCGCGCGAGTTGCAATTCGACCAAGACGCGATCCGTGCCGTACACGTGTGGCTTGCCGAGCGGTTCGCCATCAATCGGCACGATGCCTTTGCCCTCCTTGCCTGTGGACTCGGCGATGAGTTGCTCTGCCCACGCGCCGAATGCCGCCAATTCGCGCGGCGCAACGAACGTCACCTTGTCGCGTCCGTGTTGCGCGAGCGTGGCAAGCGCAACACCCAGCCACTCGCCTGCGTTTTCTTCGGCGGGCACGTCCGCGCCGCACACGCGCGCCATTTCGTCCGCGCGATCGAGCAAGCGCGCGAGATCAATTCCCATCAGCGCGGCGGGAACGAGTCCAAAGAACGAGAGCGCGGAGAATCGTCCGCCAATGTCACTGGGATTTTCAAAGACGCGTCGAAAATTTTGTTCGCGCGCGAGTTTGTGCAAACCCGAACCCGCGTCGGTAATCGCGATGAAATTTTGCGCGGGCGCGCGCGCGGCAAAAAATTTGTAATGCGAAAGCGTCTCAATCGTACTACCCGATTTACTCGCGATGATGAAAAGTGTTTTCTTGGGATTGATTTTGCGTACAAGCGCGTGAATTGTCGTTGGCTCGGTAGAATCCAAAATATAAAGTGGCGGTCGCTCGCGCGCGATGCCAATCACATCGCGCAACACTTCTACGCAGAGCGAACTGCCGCCCATCCCGCACAACACAATCGCCTGAAAGCGCGCGTGCCGAATTTCATCGGCGAACGCGCGCAACTCGGCAAGATGCGCGCGCATCGTTTGCGTCACGGTAAGCCAACCGAGTCGCTGGGAAATTTCCGCGATGTGTTCGGGTTCGGTTTTCCAGAGTGTTGCATCGTGTTGCCAGATGCGCGCGGCGATGTCGTTTTGCTCCGCCGCCGCAACGTTCATTGCAATCGCATCTGCGTAATCGCCGAGTGAGTGGGTCATTGTCCCCTCCGTCTTTCGTCCTTCGTCATTTCCCCAACACTTGTTTCACTGCACTACCATCCACCGTCTCTTTGGTCAACAACAACTGCGTGAGTTTCTCTAGCGCGTCGCGATGTTCGCGCAAGAGATTTTGCGCGCGTTCGTACTGCTCGGTGACGATGCGTTGCACCTCGCGATCAATCAATTGTCGTGTCTCTTGACTGAGGTGACTACTGTCTTCGAGAGTGCCACCGAGATATTGCAACGGTTGCCCCGCGTAACGCACCGAACCGAGTTTCTCGCTCATTCCAAATTCGGTGACCATTCGCCGCGCGAGTTCGGTCGCGCGCATAATGTCGTCACTCGCGCCGGTGCTGATTTGTCCACACACCACTTTTTCGGCGGCGCGTCCACCCAGCATCACCGCAATTCGATCTTGCAGTTCCTCCAGCGTCATCAAGTAGCGATCCTCGGTCGGCATTTGCATCGTGTAACCCAGCGCGCCACGCGAACGCGGCACGATGCTGATTTTGCTCACTGGATCGCCGTGGGGTACCAGTTCTGCGATGAGCGCGTGCCCTGCTTCGTGATACGCGACCGTGCGTCGTTCACCCTCGTTCATCACCCGACTCTTTTTCTCCAAGCCGGCGATCACGCGTTCGATTGCCGCGCTAAAATCGTCGAGTGTGACCGCATCGGCATTGCGGCGTGCGGCGAGGAGCGCGGCTTCGTTCATCACATTCGCCAAGTCCGCGCCACTAAAGCCCGGCGTCATTCGCGCTGCGCGTTCCAAATCGAAATCGGGTGCGAGTTTGATGCCGCGACTGTGAATCTTGAGAATCTGCAAGCGTCCTTGCAAATCGGGATTGCCGACTACGATTTGCCGATCGAAACGTCCTGCGCGCAAGAGCGCAGGATCGAGCACTTCGGGACGATTCGTCGCCGCCATAATGATCACGGGCGCGGAGGTCGAGGTCTTGAATCCATCAATCTCGGCAAGAAGTTGGTTGAGCGTTTGCTCGCGTTCGTCGTTGCCACCGATGCGAATCGCGCCGGCGCGACTCTGACCAATCGCATCAATCTCGTCAATGAAGACGATGGCGGGTGCGGCTTTGCGCGCTTGCTCGAACAGATCGCGCACGCGCGCCGCGCCCACGCCCACGAACATCTCGACGAATTCCGAACCACTCGTCTCGAAGAATGATGTACCGGCTTCACCTGCGGTCGCTTTGGCGAGCAACGTCTTGCCGGTGCCTGGCGGTCCAACGAGTAACACACCTTTGGGGATGCGCCCACCGAGTTTCGCGAATTTTTCCGGCGATTTCAAAAATTGGATGATCTCTTGTAGTTCGGCAATCGCTTCGTCCGCGCCACCCACATCTTTGAACGTGACACCCACATCGGATGCTTTGACTTCGGTGGCTTTGCTTTTGCTAATGCCAAAGATGTTGCCCAGTCCACCCGCGCCACCCGTCGCGCGACGATACATCAAGTACCAAAATCCACCGAGCAACAATAGCGGCAACACGTACGCCATAAAGAAACTGCCAATCGGACTCGGCGGGCGTTGAAAACTGTATGACACACCAGCGGCTTCGAGTTGTTCGATCAACTTGGGATCGCTCTTGGCAGTACCCACGGTCTCGAACGGAAGTGTTGCTGGCGTTGCATTCGGCGTGGGATTTTTCATCTCGCCGATGATGTCATTTTCGCGCAAGGTGACCTTGACGATTTGTTTATTCGCGAGTTTTTGTTTGAACTCACTGTACGGAATTTCGGTTGCCTGAATCATCATCGGCGTCAGAACGAACTCTTGAAACAACCAGAGAAACAAGATTCCCACGAGCAGATAACTGAGACTGAAACTCATTCGCCGTTGCATCTGCTCGCGTTGTTTTTTCTCTTCTTCAGGGTCGGGTTTAGCCGGTGGAAGTTTTTTACTTTCGGGCATAACACACCCTCTCAAGGTTTCAGGTTGCAAGTTTCAGGTTCGTTAAACCTACAACCTGAAACCTGAAACGTGAAACTTTAAACCTGCCTCGCGCGCGGTAACCACACCGCGAGGAGCACTGCACCCAGAAACGCCATCAGCGCGCCAAACAGGAACGGGGCAGGCGCGCCAAAGCCCTCCCACGCGCCGATGCCTTGCCACAACACGCCAGCAATCACTGAGGCGGGCAGACTGATGATGCTCAACACGGCGTTGTACGTGCCGTACGCCGTGCCGCGCAAATGTTCGGGCACAAGATCAGCCACGAGGGCTTTGGTCGTACCGTACGCCACGCCATAGTACACACCATACACCGCGTAGAGGATGAACACTTGCCACGCGCTATTGGCGAGCGCAAAGCCAAGATAGACGAATGCGTACATCAGCCAGCCGCCGATGATGATGCCGCGCCGTCCCAGCCGATCCGAAAGCGCGCCTGCTGGTGCCGAGAGCACGGCGTACACCAAATTGAACATTGCCAGCATCGCCAACACGCCCACGACGCTCATTCCCAAGTTCTGCGCGCGCAAAATCAGAAACGCATCGGACGAGTTGCCCAGTTCAAAGATGCACACGATCAGCATCAGAATCATAAACGGTTTGCCCAGCGCTTTGAACGCGAATCGTGGCATTTCCGTTTCCCGCGCAATCGGCACATCGCGCGCGAGAATCGCGAGCGTGAGCACCGCCAAAAACGCGGGCACGATGCTGATGAGCACAATCGTCCGAAAGGTGGCTTCGCCAAGTTCGACCGCGCCGGCTTGGGCAAACCACACCACACCGAGCGCGATGAGGATGCCGAGAAGCGCGCCCGCTGTATCACCCGCGCGCGCGACGCCGAATGCCAAGCCGCGCTGCGGCGCGTCAATCGAATCGGCGATGAGCGCGTCGCGCGGCGCGGTGCGAATTCCTTTGCCGACGCGATCTGCCCAGCGCGCGCCCGCGACGAGTTCCCACGTCGTTGCCACGTAGAACAACGGCTTGACTATCGCCGACAGCGCGTAACCCGACACGGCAAGCCACTTGCGCGCGCGTAGTTTATCGGACAGCCAGCCCGAAAAAATTTTCAGCAGACTCGCCGTTGTCTCCGCAACGCCTTCGATGACGCCAATGATGTTCGTCTTGACACCCAGAACGTTCGCGAGAAAGAGCGGCAAGATGTTGATGACCATCTCGCTCGAAATGTCCATAAAGAAACTGGTGAGACTGGTTGCCCACACATTGCGCGGTAACGCGCGCCAACCTGCGCGGGATGTTTGTGCTTTGGTGATGGTAGTCATTATGACCTCAAGGATGAAGTATGAAGGATGAAGTATGAAGACGAAGGATAAAGCGAACGCTCATTTCATACTTCCGCCCTCATCCTTCATACTTGAAGTATAGCACCAAATTCCCTAAATGCAATTCCCAATCTCCAATCTCTAATCTCCAATCTCTAATCTCCAATCTCCAATCCCCTCACTTGCTCCCAACCCCCACTCGGCATATAATCTCCACACGGAGACAAGCGATGCCTTGGTTAACGCTCATCGGTCGTACGCGTGATGTGGAGGAAGTGCGAACGCGAGCATTGCGCGGCGCGTGTGTTTCACTCGTGGGTGTCAGCAACGTCGGCAAGACGGCGTTGATGCGGCGGTTGAGCGAGACGCGCGACACGCGCGGCACGTTCGTCTACATGGATTGCAACACGATGCCTGAGCGCACCACGCGCGCCTTCTGGTTGACGATTTGGCACGCGCTGGCAGAACGACTTGCTTCTGCACCGCCGATTATAACGACCCTTCTCGAATCTCCAGACGCTACAACGTTCGCCTTGCACTTTGAACGTGGTTTGGTGCACGCGCTCGAAACCCTACCGCGCCCACTCGTTCTTTTGCTCGACGATTTTGATGAAGCATTTCAAACACTCGAGCCGCAAGTCTTTTTGAATCTGCGCGCGTTCAAGGATCGCTATCGCGACGCGTTGACGTACGTTACCGCAACGCATCGCGAATTTGCGCGGATGCCGATGTCGCGCGAACAGGGCGAGTTCGTTGAGTTGTGCGCGCCACACGTTCACTATCTTCGTTTGATGACGCACGACGATACGCGCGAATTTTGCACGCGCTATGCCGCGCGCGAGGGCATCACGTTCAGTGACGCCGACGTGGCGTTCGTCCACGCAAACGCGGGCGGACATCCCGGACTCACGCTCGCTGTGTGTTGCGTTTTGGGACGCGAGACCGGCGCACCGACGCGTAACGTGCACCAAGACCGCGTGATCCACCAAGTGGTGCAACCACGTCTTGCCCGCGATCCAAACGTGCGAATCGAATGCGAAAAGATTTGGCGCGACTTGGATGAGGAAGAACGCCACGCGCTTTACGATTTGGCGCGCGCGGACGCCGTGCCGAGTTTGCACGCCAAACACATCGTACGCGAAAGTGACGCGGGTTACGTCATCTTTGCACCGCTTTTCGCCGATTTCGTGCGACGGCAACGTCTAACTCAACAACCGCACGCACGCGGCGTGTACGTGGACGTGGACGCGGGCGTCGCGTACGTCGAAGGCAGGCGCGTCGAAGACCTGACCGATTTAGAGTATCGCTTGCTGACTTTTCTCTACGGACGCCTCGATCGTGTGTGTGACAAGTACTCGATCGTGGAAAATGTGTGGGGACAACAATTCATTGACGAAGTGGACGATGCGCGCATCGAAAAACTCGTCAGTCGTTTGCGCGCCAAAATCGAACCCGATCCGAGCAAGCCGCGCTATTTGATTAGTGTGCGTGGACGCGGTTATAAATTGGTAGCGTAAAACTTTTTGACACACCGGCTAGAGTGTGCTATCATAACTCAAGGAGGCGTCAAACGCATTAGACCTTGTGCGGAATAAGAATTTACGTCCACGAAGGACACAAAGAACACGAAGAAAAAATTCGTGTTCCTTCGTGCCCTTCGCGGAGAAAAAAGTTATTTCGCAAGTCTATTTGGTTAGGGGGAGCGAAATTCGCGTGACGACGCTCGGCAAGACCTCTTCCGCACCAAGAGGGCGGAGAGGTCTTTTTCACGTGAGGTAGCAATGTTAAAACTGGGAGTCGCGCTGGGCGGTGGTGGTGCCAAAGGTATCGCGCACATCGGCGTTTTGCGTGTGTTGGAAGAGGCGCGCATTCCGATTCACGCGATTGCCGGCACAAGCGCGGGTTCGCTCGTTGGCGCGTTGTACGCGGCAGGCAAGTCGTCGCACGACCTCGAACAAATGATTCGGCGCACCGAGTTGCGCCACTGGCTCGCGCGCGACAAATCGGGGATGGGATTTTTCAGCCCCGATGGCTTTCGGCGCATCATCGAAAACGAAATCGGTGCGACGACACGCATCGAAGATTTGCGCATCAAGTACGCCGCTGTCGCCGTCGAAATGGAATCGCAACAAGAAGCCGTGTTCAATTCTGGGTTGGTCGCGGATGCGGTGTGCGCGAGTTGCGCGTTCCCGATGTTGCTTGCGCCGGCGCAAATCGGCGAGCGTCACTATCTCGATGGTGGCTTGCTCAACCCGGTGCCGTTCGATGTGGTGCGACAGTTGGGTGCCGAGTGTGTGCTCGCGGTTGACCTTGCCGCCGACGAGCCGGTGTTCACCGCGCATCCGTCGTTGCATCGGCACGGTTCATTGTTGTTTCGATTCATCTTTTCGGCGGAGCAACAAAAAATCTTGCGCGTGGGTGCGCGCGCCATCAGCATTATGACTCAAGCCGCGCGTAAACTCAAGATGCAACAAGCCCCACCCGATTTGGTCATCTATCCCGATGTGCGGCACATCGGTTTGATTGATATTGATTTGGTGGACCTCGCGCTACAAGCCGGCGAACGCGCGATGCGTAACGCGTTGCCACAACTACAACGTTTGCTCCAGCCAACGTGGTGGCAACGCGCGAAAAAATTTTGGCAGTTGAAATGACAACACTCGAACAACAAACCCGCGAAAAAGGATTTGCCGCCGCGTGGTCGGTGGCATCAGCGACCTCTCTCACCATCCTCAAAATCGGCGTGGGACTATGGACAGGCAGTTTGGGGATTCTTGCCGAAGCCGCGCATTCGGCACTCGATCTTGCCGCCGCGCTCATCACCTTCTTCGCCGTGCGCGTCAGTGATCGCCCCGCTGACGATACGCACCTCTACGGACACGGCAAGGTCGAAAACCTGAGCGCGCTCGTCGAAACGTTGTTGCTCCTCGTGACCTGCGCGTGGATCATCTACGAAGCGTTTCAGCGTCTCTTCGTTGCGCACGTCGAAGTGGATCCAAGTGTCTGGGCGTTCGGCGTGATGATTGTTTCGATTGTCGTCAATTACTTCAACGCGAATTTGCTCGGACGCACGGCGAAAAAGTACCAGAGTCAAGCCCTCGAAGCCGATGCGTTGCATTTTAGTACCGATATTTGGAGTTCGCTCGTGGTGTTGTTCGGCTTGGCGTTGGTCTGGCTAGGTGAACAAATCGGACAAAAAGAAATCTTTACGCGTGCCGATGCGATTGCCGCGCTGGTTGTTGCGTTGATTGTGATCTACGTCAGCGTGCAACTTGGCAAACGCACGATTGACGCGTTGCTCGATTCGGCGCCGCGCGGCTTGGCGGAACGCATCATTAGCGCGGTCGCGCGCGTGCCTCACGTGCGACACGTCACGCGCACACGTGTGCGCGGTTCGGGTACGCACGTGTTCGTCGAGGTGCACGTGGTGGTGCCGCGTCATTTGTCGCTCGAAGAAAGTCATGCGGTGACACAACGGATTCGTGAGGCGGTGCACACGATTTCACCCCACGCGGACGTGGTGGTGACGACAACACCGAGCGCGGATAACGAAGGCATTTTTGAGACGATTCAGTCTGTTGCCGCGCGCAATCACTTGGCGGTGCATAACATTTCCACGCATCAGACCGACAAGGGCATTTGGGTTGACCTCGATCTCGAAGTGGCGCCTACGATTTCATTCGACGAAGCGCATCGTATCGCTACCGATTTGGAGACGCGCGTGCGCGCGGAATTGAGCGCGCTCCAAGATGCATATCCGATTGCCGATGTCAACGTGCACATCGAACCGCGCGCGCAAGAACTGGTCACAGGACACGACCTTGCGCCGAAAGAAGCGGCGCAGTACATCGAACGTCTTCGCGCGATCGCGGCAACCTTGCCGCACGTACGCGCGTGCCGTGAGATTGATGTGCAACGCGCGAACAATCAAGTGTATCTGGCTTGTCATTTGCGCCTCGATGCGCATCTCTCGGTGGCGGAGGTGCATAGTTTGACCGAAGAGTTGGAGAATCGTCTGCGACGTGAATTTCCCGCGTTGGGGCGCGTGGTGATTCACGCGGAGCCGGTGTGACGGAAGACGGACGAAGGTTTTTTTCGTTCGTCCTTCGTCGTTCGTCTTTGGTCGGAGGATAGATGAAACGAATCGAAACAGACATTCTCGTCATTGGTGGTGGTGCTACGGGTACGGGTGTGGCGTGGGACGCGGCATTGCGCGGTTTTCGCGTCGTCCTCGTCGAGAAACGCGATCTCACGCACGGCACCACCGGACGTTATCACGGTTTGTTGCACAGCGGCGGTCGTTATGTCGTCAAGGACCCGCACAGCGCGGCGGAGTGCATCGCCGAGAATCGCATCTTGCGCAAAACGCACGCGCATTGCATCGAAGACACGGGCGGCTTTTTCGTCGTGACGCCTGAAGACGACAACGATTATCCTGATCAGTTTCACGCGGCGTGTCTGCGGCTTGGAATTCCGTGCGAAGAAATTTCGGTAGCAGAAGCACTCAAGCGCGAACCGCTCCTCAACTCTCAAGCGCGTCGCGTCTTTGTCGTTCCCGATGCGGCGGCGGATAGTTTCCAAGCCACGCACTCGACTGCGCAGGCGGCGCGCCAAGCCGGCGCGCGCATCCTCACGTATCACGAGGTTGTGCAACTCATCGCCGAAGGTGGTGAGGGCGCGCGTCGTGTCGTGGGTGCGCGCGTGCGCGATGTTGCACGCGGCGAAGACGTGGAAATTCGCGCGGCGATGACGATCAATGCCGCTGGCGCGTGGGCAGGACAAATCGCGCGCACAATCGGCGTGCGTGTGGATGTGATTCCCGGCAAAGGAACGATGATCGCGGTGAATCATCGCATCATCAACACGGTGTTGAATCGGTGCAAGATGCCAGACGACGGCGACATCATCGTGCCGATTCACACGGTCAGCGTGCTTGGCACAACCGATGTGCGCGTGGACGACCCAGAGTATTTGACAATCGAACCTTGGGAAGTGGAACTTTTATTGCGTGAAGGCGAAAAACTGATTCCCGGCGTCAGTCGTGCGCGTTTTGTGCGCGCGTGGGCAGGCGTGCGCCCGCTCTACCAAGAAAACTATAGCGGCGCAAGTCGCGATGCGACGCGCGATTTCACCTTGCTCGATCACTACACGCGCGATGGTGTCGCAGGTTTGCTCACCATCATCGGTGGCAAGTGGACGACGTTTCGATTGATGGCACAGGTGACGATGGATCGAGCATGTGGGTATCTCGGTGCATGCAAGCCGTGCCTCACTGCTACGACGCCAGTGCCGGGCGCGGAGCAAGGGCACTATTGGTTGGGACATCGTTTGCGCGAAGTGGAAGAACATCACTTGCAAAACGAACTCGTGTGCGAATGCGAACTGGTCACGCGCGCGATGCTCGAGAACGCGGCGCGCAACAACCCGACGCTCACACTCGACGAC
>JAOACU010000161.1 GCA_026417715.1 Anaerolineae bacterium
GGCGGCTAATTTAGCCCGCGAAGAGCCTGCCCTGAGCCCGCCGAAGGGCGGGCTTGGGGTCGTTGTCGCGGCGACTTCGAGTCGCCAACGCCGACTTTGCACCAGCCGTGGACAAAGCCCTATCTGCCTTTGACATCCTGTATGCGATAAGGTAGAATGCCCACAATGCTGAATGTGATGCTACTCGGCGCGCTCACGGGCGCGTTGTTTGGATACGTTTCGCAACGCGGACGCTTTTGAATGCTGTCCGCCTTTTTTGAGGTGTTCACTGGCCGTGCGCCAGACACACTGCGCGCGTACTTGCTTGCCGTGCTCGTGCAAATGCTCGCGGTCAACGCGTTCATCGAATTCGGCAATGTCCAAGTGTCGTACTTGCGTTTCTTTGGACTTGCCACCGCGCTCGGTGGATTCGCGCTGGGGCTTGGAATGGTATTGGCGATGGGCTGCGCAGGCGCGGTGTTTTATCGCGCGGGTGAAGGTCGCTTTGATTATCTCATCGCGATTGGCGCGTACGGTTTGAGCGCGTGGATCAGTAACCAATGGCTCGTCGTGCCGATTCGTCGTTTACTTGGCGGCGAAGGAATGCCACTCGCATTGCCACGCGCGCTCGGCTTGGATCGCTGGATTACCGTGGCGGTGATTGTACTCATCGCGCTCTTGTGGTTCATTCGTGAACGTCAACGCATCCCGCTGCTGCAAACGTGGAGTTCGATTCGCACAGGAATCGCGCTCGGCATCGTTGGTACGCTCGCGTGGATCACTTCGACATTGACGGGTTATCCGTCGGGCTTGGGTACGGTCGAGGGGAGCGCGAATATCGCGGAACTGATTTTGCGCGCCGATCTTGCCGCGCTCGATTGGCATTTCTTTCTCGTTGTCACGATTCCACTGGGCGCGGCGATTGCAAGCGCGCGGCGTGGCAAAGACCCTAGCAAGCCACTCAAGTCGCGACGCATTCCCCAAGCGATTCTCGGTGGCGCGCTGATGGGCATCGGCGCGACGATTGCTGGCGGTGACAACATCTATCACGGTCTTGCCGGCGTGCCGATTCTCGCGCTGGCAAGTATCGTCGTAATGCTGTGTATCGGCGCCGGCGTGTGGGTGGGAATTCGTTTGGGCTGGCTCAACGGTTGAATCGTATTACGTATTGCATACTGTGTAAACGGAATACGTAATACGCAATACGCAATATCCCGGAGGTTACAATGGCATACTATCGCAATCGGCGTGCGGCGCCCGAAGTGGATTGGGAGGACGTGTTCCGGCGTCAGCCACCGAATCTGCGTAAACCGATTCTGTGGATCACGGCGTTCTTTGTGCTGTGGATTTTGTTTACGATTGTGCCGCGTCTCTACACCGATTATCGCTGGTTCGAGGAAGTCGGTTACACATCCGTACTCACGACCGAATGGACGATGCGAATCGCGATCTTTTTCGGCGCGGCAATCGTGTTCTTCATTTTCTACGTCATCAACATTGCGATTGCGCGCCGTCTGACACCGCGCTTTGCCGATGAAACATCGCGCTGGGTGCGTCTCGCCGAGTTTGCCGGCAAATCCATCACGTTCTTGCTCGTTTCGGCGGGATTGCTACTGGCGTTCATCGTGGGAGTGTTCGCGCAAAACAATTGGCTGATGTTCTTGCGCTATGCCAACGCCACATCATTTGGCGTCAGCGATCCGATCTTTGGGCAAGATGTCGCGTTTTATGTTTTCACGTTGCCGATCTATCGGTTTCTGGTCAGTTGGGGCGGGAGTGCCATCATCCTTGCCGCGCTCGCGACAGGCGCGACGTACTTGATGGGCTTGGGACGAATTCAATGGACGAACGCCGTCAAAGCGCATCTGTCGTTTCTCGGCTTTCTCTTTTTGCTCATCAATGCGTGGAGTTACCAACTCGACAAGTACGAATTGGTATATTCGCCGCGCGGCGTGGTCTTTGGCGCAAGTTACACCGACGTGAACGCGCAAATTCCCGCGTTCAACATCCTGACGATTCTCGCGCTCGCGCTCGCCGTGCTCTTGCTCGTCAACGTGTTCGTGCGCGCACTCAAAGCAATTGGCATTGCTGTTGGCTTGTGGATTCTTGCCGCGCTCGTGCTGAGTGAGTTTTATCCGAACATCGTCCAAAACTTTGAAGTCAAACCGAACGAGTTTGCCAAAGAGGAACAGTACATCAAGCACAACATCGCCTTGACGCGTCTCGCGTACGCGCTCGATTCGATTCAAGAAGTGCCGTTCCCCGCCGAAGATGTGCTTGCGCCCGCCGATATTCAACGCAACGCGGATACGATCAACAACATCCGCTTGCAAGATTATCGTCCCTTGTTGCAAACGTATAACCAGATTCAGTCCATTCGCACCTACTATGAGTTCAGCGATGTGGATGTGGATCGCTACACCATCGGCGGCAAGTATCGCCAAGTGATGGTGAGTGTGCGTGAACTTGCCACGCGCAAGTTGACCGAAAAAGCGCAGACGTGGGTCAACTTGCATCTGGTGTACACACACGGGTATGGCGTCGCCATCAGTCCCGTCAACGAATTCACGGCTGATGGTCTGCCGAATTTGCTCGTCAAAGATATTCCGCCCACTGGCGCGATTCAGGTGACACGTCCGCAAATTTATTTCGGCGAAGAGACAACCGATTACGTCTTTGTCAAAACGCGCGAAAAAGAATTCGATTATCCCAAAGGTGACGAAAACGCGTTCACCACGTACGAAGGTACGGGCGGTGTATCCGTCGGTTCACTGTGGGATCGTTTGATGTTCGCGCTGCGCTTTGGCGATATGAACATTTTGCTCACCGATGCACTCACGAATGAGAGTCGCGTGTTGTTCAATCGTCAAATTCAAACACGCATTCGACGCATCGCACCATTTTTGATGTTGGACAAAGACCCGTACCCCGTCATCACCGATGGTAAAATCGTGTGGATGCAGGACGCCTACACCGTGACCGATAAATATCCGTACAGCGAACCGTATCAACGCAACATCAACTACATTCGCAACTCGGTCAAGATCACGGTGGACGCGTACGATGGCACAGTGACATTTTACATCGCCGAACCCGACGAGCCGATTCTGCGTACGTATCGTGCGATCTTTCCCGCGCTCTTCAAACCGCTCGAGCAAATGCCGGCATCATTGCGCGAACACCTGCGCTATCCCGAAGGACTGTTCACGATTCAAGCGGCAATGTATCGCACGTATCATATGCAAGACCCGCTGGTGTTTTACAACAAAGAAGACTTGTGGGCATTCCCAAACGAATCGTCCGATGGACGACCGAACCCGATGGAGCCGTACTATGTGATTATGCGTTTGCCCGGCGAGACGCGCGAAGAATTTATGCTGATGTTGCCGTTCACACCAGCAAAACGTCAAAATATGATTGCGTGGATGTCGGCAAAGAGTGATGGCGCCGAGTACGGCAAACGCTTGGTCTATCGTTTCCCCAAAGACAAACTCGTGTACGGTCCCGAACAAATTCACGCGCGCTTGAATCAAGACCCTAAAATTTCGGCGGAATTGACATTGCTGAGTCAGCGTGGCAGTCGTGTGCTGTGGGGCAACTTGCTCGTCATTCCCATCGAAAAATCGCTCCTCTACATCCAACCGATGTACTTGCTGGCAGAGCAATCGCAAATTCCCCAACTCAAGCGCGTCGTCGTCGCGACGGCGAACAACGTCGTGATGGAAGCAACGCTCGGTGAATCGCTCGCGCGCATCTTTGGCGCGGGCGCCAGTGTCGTCGCCACACCGACCACGCCGACGAGTGGCGCGCCCACCAGCATCAACGTTCTCATCAAGCGCGCGAACGATCATTACGCGCGCGCCCAAGACGCGCTCAAGTCCGCCGATTGGGCAACCTACGGCAAAGAGATGCAAGGTCTGCAACAAACGCTCGAAGAGTTGATGCGCGCAACGGGACAAAAATAGCAAGCGTACCTTCGCTAACACAACAACACTGAAATTTTTAAAATTCTTGTAGGAGTGTCTATGCCAAGTCCAAAACCTGTTCCACCTGCTGATGGAGCCAAAATCACTATTCACAATGGCAAACTGCACGTGCCCGACTATCCCATCATTCCTTTCATCGAAGGAGACGGCACTGGTCCGGATATTTGGCGTGCGGCTGTCCGCGTGATCAACGCCGCCGTCGAAAAAGCGTATCACGGCAAACGCCAAATCAAATGGATGGAAGTGTATGCCGGCGAAAAGTCGTTCAACTTGTTCAACACCTGGTTGCCCGATGAAACCGTCGAGACTTTTCGCGAATATCTCGTCGGCATCAAAGGACCCCTCACGACACCTGTCGGCGGTGGCATTCGCTCGTTGAATGTCGCACTGCGACAACTCCTCGATTTGTACGTGTGCCTGCGTCCCGTGCGTTGGTTCAAAGGTGTGCCGGCGCCGGTCAAACATCCCGAAAAAGTGGATATGGTGATCTTTCGCGAAAATACGGAAGACATTTACGCGGGCATCGAGTTTCAAGAGGGCACCGAAGAAAATAAAAAATTTCTCGCCCTGTTCAAAGAACATTTCCCCAAACAGTTCGAGAAAATTCGCTTCCCCGCAACATCGGGCATCGGTATCAAGCCGGTCTCGCGCGAGGGAACCGAACGACTCGTGCGCGCGGCAATCAACTACGCGCTCACGAATCGGCGGCGCAGTGTGACGTTGGTGCACAAGGGCAACATTATGAAATTCACCGAAGGCGCGTTCCAGCAATGGGGTTACGCGCTGGCTGAACGCGAATTTGGTGATCGCGTGTACACGTGGGCGCAGTGGGAGCGCACCAAAGCCGTGCAAGGCGACCAAGTGGCGAATGCGGAACAACAAGCCGCGCTCAAAGCAGGCAAGTTGCTCATCAAAGATGTGATTGCCGACATTGCCTTGCAACAAGTGTTGACGCGTCCTGATGAGTTCGATGTGATTGCCACGCTCAATCTCAACGGCGATTATCTCTCCGATGCGATTGCCGCGCAAGTGGGTGGCATTGGCATCGCGCCCGGTGCCAACATCAATTACGATTCGGGTCACGCGGTCTTTGAGGCGACGCACGGCACCGCACCCAAGTACGCCAATCTCGATATGGTGAATCCCGGCTCAGTGATTCTCTCCGGCGAAATGATGTTGCGCTATATGGGCTGGACGGAAGCCGCCGATTTGATCATCAAGGGGATGGATGGTGCTATCGGCGCCAAGATCGTGACGTACGATTTTGCGCGTCTGATGGACGATGCCCACAAAGTCAAATGCAGTGAATTTGGCGATGCAGTGATTGCGCGGATGTGAAATCCATCATTGGACATACGCGTCAACGAATAAAAAAACGAATAAACGAATGGTCGCACCATTCGTTTATTCGTTCCCCATTCGTTGACGCGTAATTTTTTAGCGCACCTGAATTTCTCCAATCACGATACTATCCCCCCCGCCTTCCACCACCAACCGCGCGCCCGTCGCGGCGTCATACATTCCAACGATGAGCGTGTAGGTGCCCGGCGGTGTGTCCGCATCCACGACGATTCGGTACGTGTCCGCAACGATTTCGCCGGGCAACCACGCGTTCGTTGGCGGCGATGGCGCGCGATCCACTTGTCCCCACAACGGATTGTTCTTGCGCGGATTGAACGCGCCGACGAGTTGCGCGAACACAGTGTAACTTTTTTCGATGGGACGTTCGGCGCGCCAGTAGAGTTTCAAGTTCAAGGTTTCGCCGGGTTTCAAGTTCCGCGTCGCAAGTTCGTAGCCGACGAGATGGATGGCATCACCCAAGCGATAGTCCACGCGATTGGGGATGTGCTCTACACGTGTGCGCGTTGCGCGCGATTCGACGCGCAGGCGCGCGAGTTCGATGAAATTGACATTGATGACGAGTTCGCGCGCATCGGGTGGAACGAAGAAATCGGTTTGGACGCGCACGCGTTCACCCACAGGAATCGGAACAGGTAACGCAGGTTGCGCCACGCGCGCGCTCCAGTATGTCACCACGCGCACGACGTCGCCGCCGCGCGGTTCGCGCACGGGTAAATCGTACCCCAGCAACATCAAATCGTCGTTCACGCGTTGTGTGCGCACAATCTGCGGCGCAAAATTTTCGCGCGCGACCTGCACCAAATCGCGTTCATCACGCGCATACAACACCAAACGTTTATCGCCAAAGGTGTGCTCGAATCGCTTGGGCAAGTCGCGTGCAAGGCGCGTCTCCAAAAGTTTCTGCGGATCGGTTGCTAACGCATCCGGAATCACGACGAGCCAAATTGCATCGTGGCGCACGCGCGCGCGGCGCGCCAGCGTGTCGGCATCGGTGGATGTCATCGGTTTGCCATTCGGTACGCCCAGCCACTCGAGCGGCGCGCGCAGGTAGTAGAGGAAGGTGGGCCATTCTTGATCAGTGTCGAGAAGTACCAAATCGTTTTGGCGCGCGAATGCATTGATGACGTTCGCAAGCGTGGCGTACTCGTCGCGCAAACGTCGCGCGGCATAGTAATCGTTCAGCACAAACGCGTTAGCAAGCAGAACGAACGCGAGCGCGAAGATCGCGAAAGCGCGCGA